>JABLXJ010000003.1 GCA_013178125.1 Bacillota bacterium
GCAACCAAATTTCGACCCGTCCTGAGACCTTGCACTCTCGACCCATGTTAAAACCCTTTTCCTTCTTTAGAAAATTTAACACCATAACGAAGTCCCTACCAATACCTCTCCACCTTTAGTCACTGTTAGGAGCTATCAGCCCTAATATCAGGCGTTAGGCGAACCCCATCGCCGGTTCTACCCAACATTGCTGCCGAACTAGTATCATGCTCATGAGTCGCTTTGTCCTTCAGCTCTGGTGCTAAGGCTGGTCAACCGCGAGGCATCATACCTCCGACTTAGTCGGGGATGATTGACTACTTAGGAGCATATTGGATGATCTATCCAACTTATATTTTCGATATTAATTGACAAAATCCTGCTTTTTTTGGTAAAAATTATTACAAGACCTGATCCCAAAACCTGCGCTCAGGAGGAAGCATTATCGTGGGGGTTATTAAACGAGGAGAGCGCATGAGGTCACCGGTCACATCTCTATTGCTTTTTGCCGGATTAGAACCGCATTGGGAGTCGCCAACATGGACTGCAATCGGGGCCATCGGACAATGGGCAGGCGCCTTGGCGACGACCGGCGCGGTCGTTGTAGTGCTAAAAGCAGCACGAGACGCTACCGCATGAACAAGAGACCGCATAACAGCGTAAAAAGATGAATAGAATTACTAAAAAATGAAGGTTCATCTAAAAGGGGGCTAAACCTCTATGTCATATATTGAGGTTGCCAGGGGTATTCGGCTTTTTTACGAAGACTGGGGTTCAGGGCCGGTTATTCTTTTCCTCCATGGCTGGACTATGAGCCACAAAGTCTGGGCCTACCAAACTTCGGAGTTGGCCTACCGCTTTCGTACAATAGCTCTGGATTTGAGGGGTCACGGAAGTTCAGATAAACCCTTCAGCGCCTATTCTTATCAGGAGTATGCCAATGACATACAAAACTTCATAAGGAAACTGGATTTATGGGAAGTCACCCTGGTGGGTTGGTCCATGGGAGCAGCTATCGGCATAGAGTATTTGAGACTCTTCGGAGACCGGGTAGCCAAGTTTGTATCTGTAGCTGGAGCTGTGCCCAAATATGTGGCTGGCCCTGATTGGCCCTATGGCTTGCCCTTGGATACTATCCAAGCCTGGTTAACTGGTCTACGTCACCAACGACCAGAATTAGCCGAAGAATTTTCTTCAGCCATATTTAAAAGTGATACCGTCGGTAGGATGACTAAGCATTGGATCTGGGAGATAATCATGGAGGCTTCCTGGGTCGCTGCTACACGCAGCTTGATGTCCCTGCGGGACGCCGACCTCCGGGACTTTGTCCCTAAAATCCGGGTTCCAACTGCAATTTTTCACGGCGCCAGGGACGATATAACCTACCTCGAGGCGGCGACATGGATGGCCGCCCACCTTCCCCAGGCCAGATTGATTATATTTACAGAAAGCGGTCATGCTCCCTTCATTGACGAGATTGATAAATTCAATAGAGAAATCGAACGGTTTATATTGGAATAGCACCGACAATCATATTGATGTCTAACGGGTTTACCCCATGCGACCCGGGGCAGCTACCACCCTGTCCTTGCCTTGCTTCTTCGCCCTCCTGAGCGCGTCATCGGCCGCCTGTATCAGGTCGGAGGGGCTATCGGCATCCTCGGGAAAGGTAGAGATTCCAACTGATATAGTGAGTCGCTTGTGTGGGAAGGGGACTGACGCTATGGAAGCCTTCAGCCTCTCGGCTATGGCCCGCGACCTTTCCTTGTCCGTATCGGGCAGTATCACCACAAATTCATCTCCTCCATAACGAGCCAGAACATCTTTGTCCCTCAGATTAGCCTTAATAGCCTCTGATAGAAGAAGCAATACTCGATCCCCCTCAGGATGGCCGTAAGTGTCGTTTATGTCTTTAAAATCGTCTGCATCTATGAAGACTAGCGATAGACATTGAGAGGCTGTCCTTGCACGATTTAGTTCAAATCTCAACCGTTCTTTGAAGTATCCATGGTTGTAAAGCCCGGTGAAGTTATCCCTTATAGCTCCCTCATAGGCTCTCCACAGCTCCCGTTCTCGCCTCCTCAACTTCTCTGCCATAAACCCAACGCAAAGGGAAGCTAAAACTGTGAGCCCGAGCATCAAGAAGGTATCTGCAAATCCAATCCTTCCAAGGTTTATCAAGAGCCTTCTCTTCTCATTCTCTGTAAGGAGGACGACAGCCGTGCTTATAATGGCGTTGGCCAGGCTGCCCTTAAACCCATAGTAATAGGCCAGGAGAATCGCGGGCAGGAAGTAAATATGCCAGATCGTATTTTTAAAGGTCTCTTTACCGCCCTCTCCAAGCTCCTTCCACACAGGAATGACATAAAGGCAAAGGCAGATAAGCCCGATTGCAACGCGTGTAAGCCTTGTGAAATGCCCAGCGGCGAAAACTTGTTTTCCATTCTCGCAAACGTAGGCATTAAAAACCGCTTCTTTGTGGATCATCCATTGCTACCTCCCAAGAGAACCCGCCGCTAAAGGTTCAGCGACCTTATTTGAACAAAAAACAGCTTTTGAGGTTAGCCTTTCCAGGTAATGGCAAAATGTCTCTACAACCTGTGGATCGAACTGGGTGCCGGAGCATCTCTTAAGCTCCACGATAGCCGCCTCTTTCGGTATAGCCGGCCTGTAAATCCGCTCCGAGGTCATGGCATCAAAGCTATCAGCTACGCAAAGGATCCTCGCGCCCAACGGTATGTCTCCATCGTCTATTCTGTGGGGATAGCCCCGGCCGTCGAACCGCTCGTGATGGTGCAATATCATGCGGGCAATATCGCCAAGCCCGGGGATGTCCTGGAGGATCTCATAACCCAGGAGTGGATGTTTTCGTATCTCCGCCCACTCTTCATCTGAGAGCTTACCGGGCTTGTGAAGATACGCCCCGGGGATCCCGATCTTCCCCACATCATGAAGCAGTCCTGCGAGGTAAATAGCCTTTTGCTCAGAAGCGCGAAGCCCCATTGTCTCCGCGATGGACCTTGAGTATTCAGCCACTTTTCTCGAGTGCTCCGCGGTATAGTGGTCGCGGGCATCGAGGGCTTTACTCAGGGCGATGACGGTCCCCAAAAACGTATCCTCCAATTGCTCTGCCCGTTGAAGGGCCATTCTTCTCATCTCTATAAGTTCGTGTATGATAAGCGCCACAAATGAATAGATGCCCCAGGCGAGCAGCAAAGTGAAAATGTGTTCGGCGCTCTTGATGTCCGATGGAACGTCAAAGGTGCGAGCCAAGAGTGGATTTGCCACAAACCGCGCTACCGCACTTATACCTGCGATCCCGAGCCCAAATGGCAGCGAGATGAGGCTTGCAAGCATGATAGGCAGAAAAAAGAGGAAGTCTATGGCGACATTTATGTAGTGCCCCTCTGCAGAGTAATCGATTGCCGCCAGGACTCCCAAGATATTAGAAGCGTGATGAGCTTCATCACGCGGTTATTGAATGTTCTGTCGGTCAGCTTTGAAATCAGCACTTCCAGCATAATTGGCCACCTTTCTAATCGTAGGGATCGTCAGAGATGGAGGCTCCAAATGAGTACGGCTCAGCTGGGTCCATAGTAGACAGATATACACCCTCATGATCCTGGAGCTCTGGCACCACCTGTTCGTCGACGGTGAGCAGGAGATTTTGGCCTTTAACTCTTTCCAGGAAGAAATTTACGATGTTCTTCGTACAATGATCTAAAACGTTTGAGCCTCAACCTCAAGTGATATAATCTATCCGTCTTCATCCTCAGATTTAGCTACCTGCCTAGAAATAAGCCCGAAAGCTACCAGGAAATATATAAGGGCTATTCTCTGTCTTGACCGTTCCTTCGTTCCTCCTACTCCATCGTTAATTCCCATTAGCTACCGTTCCCGTTACTTCTTTATACTTAATAATACTTATAATCCCTCGTATGCTATAGGTAAAGTCACAGAGACTCCAAGAAATATAACTATAAAATAGTCGTCGCCGGGGCTGTGGGTATGTGGTCAACGCGTAGCGTTGTCCAAGCATCTGTAGACCCTGTGGGTAACTCCGAAGGGGTTATCCATAAGTCCACAGATGCGCCATATCCACAGCCCAGGGCTTGAAGTTTTGGGGCTTTCTTGAGACAATGGCCTTAGGTTGGCAGGGGCAGGTCTTGATCCCCCCTGAGGCATAGCGGAATTCCACCGCTACGACTTCTTGTCTTAGACTGCCCCCCTGGTTCCTTGTGTGAACTTCTTACCCGTAAGCTGTCCGCTACCCAGATAGACCCTTATTCTCAGCAGGTAAGGGACGCAGCCTCTATCCGGTGTAGACAGTTCTCATCCCCTGGAATTGACCAAGAGATCAACCGCTTCCCGTTCCACTTTGAGGACCTCCTGTATGATGTTATGTCGCTGCAATATCAGCTAAATCAAAAACCCCTACCAGTACCTTTCCCCTTTATTCCCTGGTAGGAGCTATCAGCCCTAATAACGAGGGTTAAGCGAGCCCCATCTCCGATTGTATCTAATATTTATTACTATTATTTATTACTATCCGCCCATCATAGGGTCTTGTATTAAAATTCGATTAGAGAAGACGGCCTGAACCCCAGGTGTAGAGCCACTAATTGAAAATACATCGTACAGATTATCCAACCTATCTTTCGGTACAAATTGACAGAATCCTGCTTTTGGGTACAAATTTCATTATAAGGCCTGCTCTAAAAACTCGCGCTCAGGAGGAATCGTTGTCGTGGGGGGTATTAAAAGAGGCGGGCGCATAAGGTAGCCTGTCATTAAGAATCGGGATAGCCTAAAAAGTCACAACCCGGTCAGACCATACCACAAGGTTAACCAGGTCCTGCATCGTGGAAAGAGGACATAGCTCGTCGGGATTCTTCTGCCTGAGCTTAAGGCATGAACCGCAGGCTAGAATCTGTCCGCCGGCATCCAAAAAGGCCAGCATTTGTTCACGGACCTTAAATTTCTCATGGGTGATTTCTTCGCATTCAACGCCCTCGCCAAGGAGGAATGTTCTCACCTCGTGACCGTCTTTCAAGGCCTTCTCCCCAAATCTAAAGGCATTCCAGGCTTTTTCTGGATCCTTTGTTTGAATGATCATGCCGATCTTCACTTCATCTTACCCCCGTTCAGTTTTGCCAATTTGCAATATCTTTTGTGTAGCAGAGAGAGTCTCCGTAAGCCTTTCCAGCATCACTTCCCGCATAAGATCGCAGGCCTGAATGATTTTGGGGTTAGCGATTTTATAGAAGACATTCAACCCCTCTTTGCGTGACACAACAATCCCTTTCTCACGCAAGATCGCAAGATGCTGGGAAACGTTGCCTTTGCTGATACCCATCCTGGAGGCCAGCTCATCGACGTGCATTTCGCCTTCTCGGAGCAGGTTAATGATCTGTATACGTCTGGGACTTGCCAGGGCTTTACATACTCCTGCATGGAGCTCAAAGAGCATATCCTCGACGTTCATTTTATGGGTGACACCCCATTAGTTTAGTAATTTATAAATCTCATGTTTAGAAATAGCCTTCTTGATAGTTATTATATATCGAACTTCGGAACATGTAAAGGGGCTCAGCAATATACCGTTCTGCCGTTCTGCGTCGAGGGGTGTAGATGGGTGTTAAGCCACCAGAAAGGCAGCGCTGCAGGGCATCACAGTTGGCTGTACGCTTGCTGCTTAAAGATCCATATGGTTCTAAGGCTGATAGCCTTCTTGATGTTTCTGGTAGATTTTAGATTTCTCTTCTTGCGTAACGAGCCTGTCTATGATAACTGTCATGAGAATAATCCCTGTTACGCTTACGATCCAGCGCGTCAGGGCAAAGGCTGCACCAAGGGCAGATACCTCAAAGAGAAACATGGGTATCTTCAGAGTCGACCAGGCCCCAATGAATATAATCACGTTTGAAAACTTCGCCCCTTTTTTCATCATAACTGCGGCCACTGGGAACGCACCATAGAGAGGGCCCGCAGCGGCGGCACCCATGAAAATACTGAGTGCCACGCCGAGCGCGCCCGAGTGCTCGCCAAGGTACCTTATGATTGTCTCTCTGGGAACCCATACATCCAGAAGCCCTAAAAGGAGGAAGATAGGTGGGCAAACACCAAGCATCTCAGCGAAATTGAAATAGGTATGCCTGAATATCTCCTTTCCCGTCGCGGGATGTAAGACGAGGATGACGATATCTAGAAGCAGGATCGAGAGAAAGTACTTGTAGATCCTGGCAAGACTTTTCAATATTTCCGGGATACGCATGGTGCCCCTCATGAAACCACCATCCCTATGATAAAGGCTGCGATAAAGGAGAATAGGTACGCCAGGGCATTTCTAAGAAATGTTACTTTCTTCCCGAAGTACCTGATCTCAAGGGGAGCCGTCACGAAGCCCACCATCATCAATGTGGATATGAAGACTGCGATCTGCATTATCCCCGCGCCCCTGTCAAGCAGGGACTTGGCGAGTGGGAAAGCCACAAACCCAGGGATCAGGGTAATCGCACCAGCAACGGATGTAAAGAACATACCGAGCATCCCCGTCTTGCTACCGATAAGGCCTGCTACGATGTTTGGAGAGAGAAAGGTCAATACAAGCCCGACGATAGCAAGGACTGTAGCGAAGTCAGGGAGGATATTGAGGAAAGCCCGGAGGCCTTTAACCAGGGCAGCTCGGGTCTTATTCTTATCCTTAACGAAGGATGCGACAAGAAGGCTAATCGAGATTATGTAAAGGACCTGAGTAAACAACGAACAACCACTCCCTCCCGGCTCTTTTTTCAGTTGAATCTATGAAGAATTCCTATAGCTCCGGCCTTCTGTGCGCGGAATGGTTGGATCACTTTGTATCCAGGGCATCATAGCGCTCTAAGAAGGATTTTAGGGTGACGATATTCTGCCTTATCACCTCTACCCACGCCTGGAGCAATTCCTTCCCCTCAGGGGTTACTTCATAGAGTCGCCTTGCCGGCCCTGACCCTGTAGTGTCCCACTCGGACCGCACCATACCATCCTCCTCAAGCCTCCGTAAGTTGCGATAAACCATCCCGGGATCCTGATTCTCACCGTCGAAACCGAAGTCCCGTAGTCGCTCCATGAGATCGTATCCATGGGCGGGTTTCTCCCGCAAAAGTAGGAGAAGGCATGGCTCTATGAACCGTTCAATTCTCGAGCCTGAGTACCTACATCCGTGAGGTAGCTGGCTATGGCAAGAGTGATTCTCCATACGTCCACACATCCCAGGATCACATCCAATCCATATATGTGTTTAAGGCATATAAAGATTTATGATTCTATAATAATTAACATATAACAGAGTGTCAATACCTCCCCTTTATATTGCCAGAACGGCAGAACGGTGAACGGCAGGGTGCGTGTAATTTCTGACCACCTCCACCCCTGGTTGGAGTCGACCGGCAAGAAGCAACCATTAGGAATTGATGAAAGGGGAGGTATAGGACAATTCAAGTAAAGGCGGCCTTCCTTCATTCATTTATATATAACGACTCTCGGCACAATGATGTTCTGGAGGGGGATACTCTACGTTTGGTCCGGGATGTCGCCGGTTGGAATAAGAGCCTATCTTCCCCCAAGAACTACAATTTGAGTACATCTTCAAGTGGTTTGGGAAGGTTCATGCCCTCATTGGGGTAGACTTTGAGGTCAGGCCGGCCGAGATTGTGGGGTTGGTTGGGGATAATGGAGCGGGTAAATCAACCTTGATCAAGGTGCTATCTGGATATCACCTGGCCGATGAGGGTGAGATATACTTTGAGGGAAAGAAGGTGCATATTGGTTCGCCACGCGATGCTATATTTCAAAGCAAAGTTTGTCATATTGGATGAACCCACCATTGCTCTTTCCCTCAAGGAAGCAGAGCAGGTGCCAAACTTTATGAGGCAGCTAAAGAGGGAGGGAATTTCAGTAATTCACATTACTCACAACCTCCATCATGTGTTTCTAGATGCGGATAGATTTGTTGTCCTGAGTCGCGGGAAGAAGGTAACGGATGTCAGAAAAGAAGACACTTCTATAGAAGAACTATCCGAGCTGATAATCAGGGGCGCATCGAGCCAGGATACACAAGATATAGAGGGTCCGGGGAGAAGGGGGTGAGCCTGTGGAGAGGATTTCTATTTCTACCCCTGCATTGAAGGCTGATTTTACGAGGTCCTTCTTTCGTTACCGGTCATTTAGCGTCTTCCTGGTATTGGCAGCCCTGGTAGTGGTGTTTGGTCTCGTTTCCCCCTCCCAATTGAACATTACTCGGGCCCGCATAATCGCATCTTTACCAAATCTATTGTGAATCCTATCCAGAGTTCTATCAACCGCCGCCCGCTTTGCCTCCTTTGGATAATCATCAAACAGGGAGAGCTGTTTCTGATAGCGGCCCCGCTCGATCAGGTTGGATATGCTGACGCCAACAAGCCTGACCTTGCGCCACCTCTGCCAGTTGCGAATAAAAATCTCCCAGGCCTTCTGGGATATCGTCCTATCGGAGTCGGTGAAATTCCCTAGACTCTCGGACCTCGTTATGGTTATGAAATCCTCGTACCGCAGCTTGATCCCGATTGTCTTGCCAAGGTACCCCGCGCTCCTCAGCCTCCTTCCGACCTCATCAGAAAGCCTCAGGATATGCGCCTTCAAAACATCCTGGTCGGCGGTGTCCCTGGGGAGGGTGTATTCATTCGATAAAGATTTGATCGGGAAACCTGTGGGACGCACAGGGGAATCATCCATCCCCCAGGCCATCCCATATAATGCACGGCCCATAACGCCAAACTTTCGCTCCAGGAGATTCAGAGGATATCCTGCTAGCTCACCGATGGTTTTGATGCCCATGTGATTGAGGGCCTTCTCAGTCTTTTCCCCGACCCCGATCAATGCCCTTACAGGGAGAGGCCATATTTTCTCTGGGATATCTTCTCGCCTTATGAAAACCAACCCGTCGGGTTTTTGAAGATCCGAAGCCATTTTGGCAAGGAGCTTGTTCGGTGCGATTCCTATGGAACAGGTGAGGTCGAATTTCCCCTTCATCCGGGCCTTTATGAGACCTGCGATCTCTATGGGGGGGCCGTGTAACTTATCGCAGCCTGTAACGTCCAGGAAAGCCTCGTCTATAGAAAAGGGCTCCACAAGCGGTGTAAAGCTCTGGTATATCTTCAGGATTTCCAATGATACCTCAACATATCTTTGGATGCGCCCTTTGATAAATACGCCTTGAGGACATAGACGCGTGGCCTGCGAGACAGGCATGCCCGCTTTGACACCGAAAGGCCTGGCCTCGTATGACGCCGTGGATACCACGCTCCTGCCCTCCGGGTCGCCGCACACTATGACAGGCTTGCCTTTGAGAGCGGGGTTATCATGCTGTTCGACGGCGGCGAAGAAGGCGTTCATATCAACATGGAGAATATGACGCTCAGGGTTCGGCATGTTCGGCATAGCCGTCACTCCCCATTCCAGGAGATTCGCCGAATCGTCCCGCACTTATACTACCAGAGGTCCGGGAATTTGGCAATATACATCTCTTCCACCATGATTTTTCACCATCTTCACATCCGTCATTCCTGCAACATTCCTACAATCTCCGGGTTAAGCCTAAGCCTAAGCCTAAGCCCTATGCTACCAGACATGAACCAACACTAAGCTATATCCAATGTTAACTGTTAACGTAGGATTGCGTCACGATTGCTTCAACCAGGCCTGTAATATGCTAGCATTTTTTACTGCATGGCCCTTATGACAGTTGTTGAAGAATACGAACGTGATGTCAACGAGGCTATCGAGGTGTTTTATCCGTGGGATCCATTCCTTTAGCTCCTCTTCCGAGTAGAGGTAATTATATCTCTCCCAGGGCTGCTCGTGCTTCCACCACTTTTCGGCATTTCGCCCGTGAAATCTTATATATGCGACCCGGGAAGTAACCTTTATGATCGGGGGGACGAGCCCTCTCAGCCTGGGCTCGTCGACCGCACAGAAGCCGAGACCCTCTGCCTGCAGGACCGCGAATATATCTTCCTTGAGCCAGCTTATATTCCTGAATTCTACCACGATGGGAATCTCGGGGATAAGCTCTGGAAGCCGGCGGATGTAGTCGAGATTTTCGGGGCTATTTTTGAAACCCCAGGGGAACTGGAGGAGAACGCACCCGATCTTCTTTGACTCGATGACCGGCGCTATCCCCATGAGAAACTGTTTGAATGCCTCCTGCGGCGCCTTGAGGTCCACCTCATGGGTCATAGATTTGTGGGCCTTTATGCAAAAGCAAAATCCGTCGGGCGTTTTCCTGTCGAGGGAGGCCATGGTCCTCGCTGACGGCATGGTATAGTAGCTGAAATCAAGCTCTACGGCAGGGAAGCGCGTGGCATAGTGGCGGAGCATGTCCCCGGCCTTTATGCCTGTGGGGTAGAATTCGCCTATCCAATCCTTGTAGCTGAAACCCGAGGTCCCAATCAAGATCATGCTCCGTCCCCCCACCGTGCCTCCTACCTCGCATTAGCACTACCATACTATCATGGTATTTTTTCCATAAATTTCTTCTTTCATACATAATTTTGCATAATTTTATTTCATGATCTCATATCATGATCTCATAGTTCCATATTTGCAAAGTGCCCCCGGATTTCCTGTCAGCAGGTGAGACTCACCTCGCCATTCCTGGCTATGGCCGCCGGGAAGGTTCTGGCATTGGATGCCTTCCCCCACAGGCAATTTCGGTCTAAGATCAGCACCCTCCTGGGACTCCTTCATAGAATCACAGGTATCCTGCGATCAAGCCGGATAGCAGCCGGGGTAACGCAACAGGCATACGCCCATATTTCTACACCTTCTTCTGCCGCCTCCCGTAAGGCCCTGCCGAACTCCGGGTCGGTTGTGTCGTTGGGTGAGAATACATGTGCATCTCCCCGCTGCACGATGAAGATTACGATGGCTTCAAGTCCCCCGGCCACGGCTCTCGCCAGTTCACGCATGTGGCGAGCGCCGCGAAGGGTAGGGGCATCTGGGAATAGCGCCCGGCCTTCTCGCACGAGAGTGACGGATTTCACCTCAATGAGGCAATCCCGTCCCGAGGGCCTGGATAGCCGGAAGTCCAGGCGGCCCTCGCCGTACCTGGCCTCGCGCGTAATGATGGAGTAACCCTCGAGCTCCTTGAAGAATCGCATTTGCAAGGCCTCGAATACAATCTCATTGGGCACGCGGGAATCAACGGAGAGGAGCGTGCCATCGAAATCGACCAGCACGAGATCATAAGCGGTCCTACGGCGGGCGGCCTTACGGGGAGCGGCCGTCTTGCGCCGGACGATACTGCTCGGACCACCCGGCCGCCCCGGAGGCGAATCCGGAGAAGAGCCCACCGGGGCAAGATAGACCCTCCGCCCGGGCACCAGGAGCTCCTCGAGCCGGCCAGGGTCCGCCACATGGGCATATATCAAGCCATCACTGGCATCACCGGCGAAGCTGTTTCCGGGGCGGGGGCGCACGATGGCTAGGAAACGATTCGGCCGGGAGACGAAGATGGTCTCTTTAAGAAGGGAGGCGTTTCGTGTAAATCCGGGCATCATAGCTACCGTTCTTATCTTTTCTTCCCTCCCTTTCCATGTTCCTTATCCTTACTTTTTATCCTTGCCTTGCATTCTTGCCTCGCTGCCCACCCATACCGAGTAAGATATAGAATATAACCTTAGCCTGTATATATTCTCTTCTATATCTCTTCTTCCTCCTTCTTTGCATTGGTGGCCTGCTTGCGCAACGCATCGCACATCGGCGAGGTGTTGGTAACTCACTTTTCCTCTGGCCATTTCCCCGGCACCTCCCTCCAGGCGGGCTGGAACCAATATATCCGATGAATTAGTACATCTGACAGTATATCCCCTCCGAGCTGAAGGTACTGTACACTGCAGTATATCTATGTAAAATGTGCTGCACCATGCAGCATGTCCGGGCGGAATATGCTGCAATGAGTGGCGTAAAGGAGGGTATATACTACAGCATTGATGGGTCTGATGCTACTAATTGCAACACGTCTTTAAAAAGTGTACTAAGACTTGCGGCATATTCTTGGGAAGACATGCTGCAGTATACAGTATGACGGGGGCCAGAGATTACTCATTACGGTGCTCGTTGCGGCACAAGGTTACCTTCGGAAATGGAAATCTATATCATAAGTCGAGGCGTTGATAATAATGAGTTGGTGATAAAAAAGTTAAGGGGAATCTATTTGATTTGGGGGTCTTGACAAAGGGATATGTATATGTATAATATTACTTAGTAGATAAGTTATATTAAACTTTGCTTCATTACTGCATCTCATATTACTCTTTAGATCGGATCTCTTGGCTCTCTATAGACTCTACTTGATAACGTCAGTAGTGTTAAAAATAGTATCAATGCCAACAACATGAAAGGGGATACCCCGTGATTACCAATAAAGTTGAATACCTCTTGCGGATCTTGTTGGATATGTCTGAGAACGCCACCGAGGGATATATATCATCGAAGGATATCGCCGAGAGACAGGGCATTCCCCCGAAGTATATGCCGCAGCTTATGGCGCTCCTGACGGGGAAGGGCTGGGCAACCTCTGCTCGCGGGGCAAGGGGCGGCGTTAAGCTCGCCGTTGACCCGGGGGACATAAACGTCTATGATGTTATCGCTGCCGCGGGGGAGCCGCTCCTTATTAAGCCATGCCTCGAGGGGAAGTTCCAGTGCTCCCTGAAGGAGCTCTGCCCGTTACTCCCCGTTTGGCATGAGGCTCAGCAAAAACTTGATCTCGTGATGCGCCAGACGACTCTGGCAAGCTTGAAAAAGAATATGGAGGATGTGAATGCGAAGGCACCGGAATCAATGAGCCGGAATCAATAGCGTGGGCTGATAAGAGAAAATCTAGGAGAGGACGGAAGGAGGGGCCAGCGATGGCTGAAAGGACCGAAGCTAAAAGGATCGAAAGGGTTGAAAACAAGATCAAAATGTTGGCAGAAACGCTGCAGGGTATTAATGAAGGGACGATTTCTGATGAGGATGCCAGGCGAATCCTCTCGGGCATTGACCCCGTGGAGCTCTCTCTAGCGGAACAGGAGCTCCTGGAGAGAGGGGTCGACCCGCAGGAGCTGAGACGCCTGTGCGAAGTTCATCTGAGGGCCCTGGAGAGGGAGGTCGAGGATCTCAAGGGCAGGGCAGGTGCAGGCCATCCACTATACACCCTGATTTCAGAGCACGAGCTAATCCTCGGGTTCCTGGATTCGCTGGAAGCTGCCACGGGTAGACTGTGGGAGAGCGATTCGTATACACCGGGCGATAAGGATAGCGATAAGGACATAGAGCTGGTCGAGGAGCTTGCCAGGCACCTCGTGGAGACTGAGAAACACCATCGACGGGAGGAGGACGCCCTCTTCCCTGCGCTGGAAAGCCGCGGCATCACCGGCCCAACCAGGGTAATGCGGATCGAACACGAGGAAATGAGGCCGAAGAAACAGGAGCTCCTGGAGCTGGTCCGGCGGGTGAATTCCATGGACTATGAGGAATTCAAGCACAGGCTCAGGGAAATTGCATCATTCATCGTTTTCCACCTCCGCGACCATATCTTCAAGGAGAATACAATCCTCTATCCAGCGGCTTACAGGGCTATCCGCGAGCCCGGCGCCTGGAGCCAGATCGCGAGGAAGTGCGATGAAATAGGATATTGCTGCTTCACGCCCGGGGCTACCGCGGGCGAGGGCGAGCGAGCTCCGGGCGGGCATATGGTTCATAGTTGCTGTATTAGTATGATCTGATATGCCTATATATTACCACAGTTTAATAGACTAGGGACTTAATAGTTACAGAAGCAAACAAGGAGGAAGGGTGGATTATGAACACGTTACAAATCATCAAAGTCGAGGAGCTTCCAGTCACAACATCACCGCGCGGGCCAAAGGTTCGCAAGGTGCTATCCTCTGAGGACGTAGCCATAATGAACGTGGTGCTGGAGCCAGGGGAGACCCTGCCAGCTCATGTGACGCCTGTGGATGTATTCTTCTATATCCGGTCCGGCTCCGGCACAGTCATTATCGGCGACGATGAGGGAGAGGTTTTTGAGGGGGATATCGTCGTAAGCCCCAGGGGCATTCCCCATGGCCTGAAGGCGAACAAGTCTGAGACCTTTAGTGTCCTCGTCGTGAAGACGCCAAACCCCGAAAAGCCCCATTTCGAGCGGGCCCATTGACCGAAAATAGGCCGACGCAAGCCCCTTTCCTTCAGACATGGGGATAAGGCGGCCGCTCGGCCTCTCCATCCCCCTTTACAACGTGTACGAAAGGTCATATAATCATGGCGGAAGGATAAAAAGTCTGCCTTCGGGGCACGGTGAGGGGAGTATCTGGCGTCAGAGAGCTAGCATCGCTCGCTCCCCAATTCCGGACCGGCGGTGATGCCTCCTCGCGAGGACGAGCCCGTCAGCCTCAACGGTGGAGCCGGTGGGAATCCGGGGCCGACAGTAAAGTCTGAATGGGAGAAGGGTCATAGAACAGGGAATGAGTCAAGATTCATTATAGGGAAACTGGCCTGGCGAACTGGCGAGCCCTGGCCCTGGAGAGCTGGTGGATGCCGAGGCGCACCCCGGGCTCTCTGGACCGGATGTTAACATAACATATGTTATGTGTTATGTAGGTTGCGATCTTGAATCCCGCGAGCGGAGAACGTCCGGGATCACATCGTCAGGAGAAGCAGCCAGGGTGGGTGGATGCCAGAGAGCTTGCCGGTGATCTTGGGGGCTACCGTGGTGGCCCGGAGGTGCTTTGAGCAGGGGAGTTCCCTAGAGAATCTTAATGAGTTCCTTGAGATCATGAACCAATTCCCAAAAACGTAATTGATATCCCGGAGGCGAACTCCGGGATTATCTTTTCATGTGAACTTTTGTGTCGATCTGACGGACCGTAGCGGAACCTATCCCATAAAATTCATCTCATGAAATCCATCTCAATTGATATCCATTAAGGAAATAAATTCAAATAGAATGCTGGAGGTGTTTTCCATGGTGCAGGATGGAAACGAACGAGCGACAGGAACGTGGACGGTTAAAAAGGGCATGGCAGAGATGCTCAAGGGCGGGGTCATAATGGATGTAACCACCCCCGAGCAGGCCAGGATCGCTGAAGATGCTGGAGCCGTGGCCGTGATGGCGCTCGAGAGGGTGCCGGCGGATATACGGGCAGCTGGGGGAGTGGCCCGCATGGCGGACCCGGCCGTCATTGAGGCGATCATGGAGGCGGTAACTATCCCTGTTATGGCCAAGGCGCGCATCGGGCACTTCGTGGAGGCCCAGATTTTGGAGGCCATAGGTGTGGACTATATCGACGAAAGCGAGGTGCTGACGCCGGCGGACGACAAATTCCACATCAACAAGCATGCCTTTAAGGTTCCTTTTGTATGCGGAGCCCGGAACCTCGGCGAGGCGCTGCGGAGGATAGGCGAGGGTGCCGCCATGATCAGGACTAAAGGGGAGGCGGGCACAGGGGATGTTATCGAGGCCGTCAAGCACATGCGCTGTATGATGGACGAGATAAGGCGCGTGTCTGGCTTGCCAGAGGAGGAGCTGATGACTATCGCAAAGGAGATTCAGGCACCCTATGATCTCCTGGTGGAGGTCGCACGGACGGGCAGACTTCCCGTGGTAAACTTCGCCGCAGGCGGCATCGCGACACCCGCGGATGCGGCGCTGATGATGCAGCTGGGGGCGGATGGCGTCTTCGTGGGCTCGGGGATATTCAAGTCGGAAGACCCTGCAGCGAGGGCGAAGGCCATAGTTGAGGCGACCACGCACTACAATGACCCGGAGGTCCTGGCGAGGGTTTCAAAGGGGATCGGAGAGGCCATGCGCGGTATTCATGTAGGCAGCATGAGAGAGGAGGAGCGCATCCAGACGCGCGGCTGGTAACAAAAATGGGAGCAGGGATTGCAGGAATTAAGGTAGGTATTCTGGCATTACAGGGTTCATTCATAGAGCACGCCCGGAGCGTCGAGATGTGCGGCGCCCGGGCCGTGGCGGTTAGAAAGCCCGAGGATCTCGAGGGCGTGCGCGGGCTGATCATTCCGGGCGGGGAGAGCACAACGATAGGCAAGCTAATGGCCCGCTATGGCTTGGATCAGAGGATACGGGAGCTTGCAGCCTCCGGGATGCCAATATACGGCACCTGCGCTGGCCTGATTCTCCTTGCAGGGCACGTTTTATCGAGCTCGCAGCCGGTCCTTGGAATGATGGACATCACGGTCATGAGAAACGCCTATGGACGCCAGGTGGAGAGCTTCGAGGCGGACCTCCGCATCCCGGCCATCGGCGAGGCCCCTTTCAAGGGGGTATTTATCCGGGCTCCCCGCATCGAGGCGACGGGCCCGGAGGTTGAGGCGCTCGCGTATCTTGATGGGAAGGCCGTTCTCGCGCGGCAAGGGCATTTCCTGGCATCGAGCTTTCATCCGGAGTTGACGGGCGATTTGAGGATACACAGCTACTTCCTAAGCATGGCATCGTGATGGCGATGCACGGCACCCGACGGATTTTATAGGAAAGGGAGCAGGAATCTGGTTTTATTTGTCGAATTTATATTTGAGCATTTGAGTTTAGGGCAATGTACAAGAGCCCGCCGGATTTTCGGATAGCGAGAGTACCGGGGACATAAGTAAGTTAAATCAGGTGTCACTGCCGGAAAACTGAATAGCGCAAGGATCACTGGGGGAGCTTCTACTGCTGCGAGGCTGAGAATGCAGGGGCAACCTGCTCACCCCTTGAACCTGATTTACGCCGGGTGACGCGCCGCAATTGCCCTGCGAGCAATCCTGCAAGGAACGCGGAGGGCGACATGCGAGGCGCCACAGCATCCGGTGTCTGGGTAATACCAGCGTAGGGAAGTGATTTCGTTGAGTTGAAACGGAAAGAGAGATGCGAAACCGCGAACCGTAACTGGTCCGCGGTTTTATTTTGCTGGAGGTGAAAACATTGACGCAACTTGAAATGGCAAGAGGCGGCACCATAACCCGGGAGATTCGGATGGTTGCTGCGAAGGAACATACCGCACCGGAGGAGATACTTAAGGGGGTGGCCGGAGGGACGATCGTAATCCCCGCGAACCCGAATCATGCCGGACTTGACCCCTGCGGCATAGGATCGGGGCTCCGTACAAAGGTTAATGCCAATATCGGCACGTCTGAGCATTACCCGGCCATGGAAGCGGAGGTAACCAAACTCGAGGCCGCTCTTGCGGCTGGAGCGGATACCATCATGGATCTCAGCACTGGCGGCGACATCGACACGGTAAGGCGGGGTTTGCTTGAGAGATGCCGTACCCCGTTTGGGACGGTGCCGATCTACCAGGCCGCGGTGGAGGCAAGGGCCCGGGACGGCGCGATCGTGGCCATGAAGGCAGACAGCCTCTTTGAGGTCATCGAGAGGCAGGCCAGGGATGGTGTGGATTTCATGACGGTCCACTGCGGCCTTACGATGGAGAGTCTGGAGAGGATGCGCAGGCAGGGGAGGGTGACCGACATCGTGAGCAGGGGTGGCTCGTTCATCGTTGGGTGGATGCTGCACCACGAGAAGGAAAATCCCCTCTATGAGCAGTTCGATCGCCTCCTGGATATATCCCTGCGATATGACATCACCCTGAGCCTCGGAGACGGATTGCGGCCAGGCGCTATAGCTGATGCCACCGATAGGGCGCAGGTTCAGGAGCTGGTCATCCTGGGGGAGCTCGCCCAGAGGGCGCGGGATGCGGGGGTCCAGGTGATGATCGAGGGGCCCGGGCACATGCCGCTTGACCAGATCGAGGCGAATATGCGCCTTGAGAAGCAACTCTGCCAGGGAGCGCCGTTTTACGTCCTGGGGCCGCTGGTTACGGATGTGGCGCCGGGATTTGATCACATCACCTCGGCTATTGGCGGGGCCCTTGCCGCAAGCTTTGGTGCTGATTTCCTCTGCTATGTGACCCCCGCCGAGCACCTGCGACTGCCGACCCTGGAGGAGGTGCGAGAAGGTGTCATCGCCGCCCGGATCGCAGCCCATGTGGGCGACCTCGTGAAGGGGGTCAGGGGGGCGGCGGATTGGGACAGGGAGATGTCAAGCGCCCGCAAGGCACTTGACTGGGGGCGCCAGATCGAGCTGGCCATAGACCCTCAAAAGGTTGAGAGCTGCCTCGCAGGCGATGCACTGCCGGAGGTTGGAGAGGGCTGCACGATGTGCGGTCCCTACTGTGCGATGAAGCTGGTGGAGGGTTTCCTCACCGCACGAGAGACAAAAGATACAAGAGATAATGGAGGTCTGCACCATGAATGATATTCGTCTAAACGATTCCTACCTGGACAAGATAGCCGGCATTCCCGAGCGCATTCGCCGCGAGCGACCGCTCATCCACCACATTACCAATATGGTTGTCATGAATGATACGGCCAACATCACCCTCTTCGTAGGAGCCTCCCCGGTTATGGCCCACGCTGCCGAAGAGGTGGCGGAGATGGTGGGCATGGCGAGAGCCCTGGTATTGAATATAGGGACGCTCACTCCTGGGCTTGTGGATGCCATGTTGATCGCCGGAAAACGGGCAAACGAGCTCGGCGTGCCCGTTGTCTTGGACCCTGTTGGGGCAGGGGCCACCAGGCTGCGGACCGACAGCGCCCGGAGGCTCCTCGCCGAACTTAAAATAGATATCCTCCGGGGCAATGCTGCCGAGGTCTCTATCCTGGGAGGCCGCCGCGCCGAGGTGAGAGGCGTTGATGCGGCCGGCGTCCAGGGAAATACCGCGGAGATAGCCCGCGACGTAGCAAGGGAGTACGGGCTCGTAGTCGCGATCACGGGCAAGCGCGATTTTGTCTCCGATGGCGACACGATAGCGGCCATTGACAATGGCCACCCCCTCATGGGAAATCTCACGGGGACGGGCTGCATGTCAACCTCAATCGTGGCCGCGTTCGCGGCGATAGAGATCGACCATATGTTGGCGGCGACGGGCGCCCTGGCGTTGTTCGGCGTGGCCGGCGAGCTGGCGGCGGAGAAGTCTCTCGTGCCCGGCAGCTTCAAGACGGCCCTCTTCGACGAGGTTTACAATATGAGCGAGGATACCTTGCGAGCAAGGGCAAGGGTGCAGGTATTCAAGGCTTCGGAGGCGGATAAGCTTTGAGTGGGAATGCATTGAAACGGAATAACCCGGACCTGGTTAGTTTGAATTTGAACAGGGATATATGGGACCTATATGTAGTTACCGACCGGAAGCTCGCGCATGGCCGCTCCCACGAGGTTGTGGCCAGTGCAGCCGTCGCCGGGGGCGCGAGGGTGATCCAGCTCCGCGACAAGGAAATGACGACGAGGGAGCTGATCGATACCGGCCTGAGGCTCAAGGAGATAGTCCACAGGGCCGGCGGGATACTCATAATAAACGATAGGGTGGATGTTGCCCTGGCCATCGACGCGGACGGGGTGCACCTGGGCCAGGAGGATATGCCTCCTAGACTCGGAAGAAAGATGCTGGGGCGCGAGAAGGTCATCGGGGTATCGGTCTCCACTGTAGAGGAGGCTATTTCTGCTGAAAAGGATGGCGCCGATTACCTGGGAGCAAGCGCGATATTCGCCACCCCGACAAAGATCGATGCGGCTCCCATAGGGATCGAAGGCTTGCGGAGGATATGCGAAAGCGTGCGAATACCCGTGGTGGCCATCGGCGGGATGAATAAAGGCAATGTCGAGCAGGTTATACGGGCGGGAGCTGCGGGAATCGCCGTTGTCTCCGCGGTGGTCAGCGCGCCTGATGTAAGTGCTGCCGCGCTGGAGCTCCTGCAGGAGGTGCGCAGGGTTAAGGCGAGCATGATAGCCCCCCATGCCCCATAGGCGGCAGCAACGGAGGGTGAGAATACCATCTCGAGAATGAGGGCGTTTTTAGTAAGATAGAAATCTGCTTTGGGGGTGGCCGGCTTGCAAATCGGAGAAATAGGGGAATTCGGGCTCATCAAGCGGATTACGCAGGGTGTTCTTCCTGGACCCGGCGTGGTGGAGGGGGTAGGAGACGATGCCTGCGTTCTCGATGTGGGCGGCGACTTGCGTCTCCTGGTTACGATTGATATGCTTGTAGAGGGGAGCCATTTCCTCAGGGACAAGATCACCCCCTACCAGCTGGGCAGGAAGGCCCTGGCCGTCAACCTGAGCGATATAGCTGCCATGGGCGGGCTGCCAAGATTCTTCTTGGTCAGCATAGGCGTTCCCTCTTCGCTGCCCGTGGAGTATGTGGACGAGGTCTACCGGGGCATGAAGGACATGGCTACCCGCTGGGGAGTTAGCCTAGTCGG
This sequence comes from Bacillota bacterium, assembly GCA_013178125.1. NCBI lineage: Bacteria > Bacillati > Bacillota > Bacillota bacterium. The sequence goes on from JABLXJ010000003.1 coordinate 20,293, forward strand.
CGGGGATACCGTCCACTCGGAGATCACGGTTGTCGACGTTACCGTGCTTGGCCTGGCCGCGGAGAACGAGATCCTCCTGCGCAGCGGCGCCCGGCCCGGCGACATAATCCTGGTGACAGGCCACCTCGGCGCCTCTGCGGCGGGGTTGGGGCTCCTGCTTAGTTCAAGGGACGAGGAGATGGGCAAGGACCTGGGCGGGGAGATAAGTTGTAGAGACGCAAGGCCAGCCAGCCAGGTGTCGGGATCGGATGAGGGCGGTTGCAGTCCCGGAAAAGTCGGTGGGAGCTATGAGCCGGCCTATCCCCGTGGTTATGAGAGGTATGAAGGGCGCGTACTGCAGGCGCATCTAGAGCCCGACCCCAGGATAGCTGAGGCACGTGTGATCGCCGGGACAGGCAAGGCTACATCCATGATAGATATAAGCGACGGGCTTGCGAGCGAAATCAACCACATCTGCGAGCGAAGCTGCGTTGGAGCCCGGATACTGGCCGATCGCATTCCAATTGACGAGGCAACGCTGGCCGTGGCCAGGTCCCTGGGTAAGGATTCTCTGCGCTGGGCTCTAACTGGCGGAGAAGACTATGAGCTTCTCTTTACGGTGCGGCCAGGCGCGGTGGACGGCATAATCAAGGCTGTGAGGGAGGAAACTGGAACGCAGGTTACCGCTATCGGCGAGATCCGCCCGCGGGAGGAAGGCGTATCGCTCGTCCACCCCGGTGGGGAAGTTCAAAGGCTTGAGGCCCGGGGGTTCAATCATTTTATAACCCATTCATAGCCTATCTCACAATTCATTCGGTGGATGTGAAGGGGGGGGTAGCGAAAATGCCGGCAAAAGCCCTCATGATCCAGGGGGTTGCATCAAACGTAGGCAAGAGCGTGCTGGCAACCGCCCTTTGCAGGATATTCGCCCAGGATGGTTATCGTGTGGCGCCCTTCAAGGCATGGAATATGGCCTTGAATTCCTATGTTACGAGGGACGGGTTGGAGATAGGCCGCGCCCAGGGCGTCCAGGCGGAGGCGGCCGGGGTCGAGGCCACGGCCGACATGAACCCTTTTTTGTTGAAACCCAAGGGGAATATGACCTCTCAAGTCATAATGCGGGGAAGGCCCTGGGCCGATGTAGACGCAGGAGAGGGGCGGCGCGATTTCGTAAATGTAGCCCTGCCCGTCATTGAGGAATCGCTGGGGAGATTGAGGACCCAGTTTGATATCATCGTGATCGAGGGCGCCGGGAGCCCAGCCGAGATCAACCTGCGGGATCGCGATGTCGCCAATATGAGGGTTGCGAAGATGGCGAACGCCCCCGTTTTGCTGGTTGCTGATATCGACAGGGGCGGCGCCCTTGCGGCCATCGTGGGGACGCTCACGCTCCTGCCGGAGGATGAGCGGGGTCTCGTAGCCGGGAGCGTATTGAATAAATTCCGCGGCGATTTTGAGATATTGCGTCCAGGCATTGAGATCCTGGAGCGGCGAACGGGCAAGCCCGTTGTGGGTGTCGTGCCATATATCGACGAGTCCCTCATCGACGAGGAGGATTCCGTTTCGATTGAGCGGCCAGCAAGTCTCGAGGCCATGGCGGCGGCCGCTGGAGGGGCGGCAGTGGCTCCGGGCGCGGGTCCAGCGGCTGCAGTGGCTGCGGCGGCTGCAGCGGCGGGTATCGAGATTGCCGTGATACGACTCCCCCACATCTCCAATTTTACGGATTTTGACGCCCTCGCCAGGGAGCCCGGGGTGCGAGTGAGATATATAAGACCAGGGGAGTCCCTGGAAGGCATCGCGAGCGGGGGTGGCTTTGGCCCAGATGCCATCATCATCCCCGGGACAAAGAACACCATCAGCGACCTGCGCTACCTCCGGGAGGCTGGCTATGCGGCGGAGATAATCGAGAGAGTGAGGCGGGGGGCCCAAGTTATGGGCATTTGCGGCGGGTATCAAATGCTGGGGCGCGTGCTCCGCGATCCCTATCATACCGAGGCAGGCACGGCCGGGACTGGCGGCGGCAATGGTGGCGGTAATGGCTGCGGTGACGATGGCGGTGCCCCGGACGAGGTTCCAGGCCTCGGGCTCCTTCCCACGGAGACGACATTCTACCCTGGTAAACGGACCATCCGCGTCAGAGGACGGGTTATCGCTCGCGCGGGTTGGCTTGGCGAGCTCGCCGGCCAGGAGATCTCCGGCTATGAGATACACATGGGAAGGACGACCCTGCTGGGAGATGCGGTCCCTGTGTTCCAGGTGCAAGATGAGGTCCCGACCTTGACCACGACCGCTAGTAACGGTGACCGTGTCAACGATAGCTCCGATGCTGGTTTCGAGGGGGCGGTGAGCCCGGACGGGCTCGTGATGGGGACATACCTGCATGGAGTCTTCGACAATGATGGTTTTCGCCGGGCGTTTATAAATCACTTGCGCCGCAAGAAAGGCCTGAGCCCCTTATCTATGATGGAGGGGACAAGCAGCAGGGCTCTGCGCGAGTTGAATTTTGATAAGCTTGCGGCCCTGGTGCGCAGGGGCCTCAATATGGACGCGATATACGGGCTGATCGGTGTGAGGAAGGGATGAATCGAGGCATGGGGCTGGCGAAGACGGTAATGGTCCAGGGGGTTGCCTCTGATGTGGGCAAGAGCGTCCTGGTGGCTGCGTTGTGTCGCATCCTGGCTCAGGATGGCTATAGGGTGGCGCCGTTCAAGGCCCAGAACATGGCCCTCAATTCCTTTGTAACGGCGGGCGGCGGGGAGATCGGCCGCGCTCAGGCGGTCCAGGCCGAGGCGGCGCGGGTAGACCCGACGGTTGACATGAACCCCATCTTGCTCAAGCCCGTCGAGGACACCGTGGCCCAGGTCATCGTTCACGGCAGGGCCATCGGTAACATGACGGCGCAAGAGTACATGCGTTTCAAGAAGCACGTTGGTTGGAAGGCGATCACCGAGTCCCTGCGGCGGCTGCGCGAGGAATACAACATCGTAGTTATCGAAGGGGCTGGGAGCCCCGCTGAGGTTAATCTGCGGGATAACGATATCGTCAACATGCCCGTTGCTGTGGAGGCAGGCGCTCCGGTGATCCTTGTGGGCGATATCGATCGGGGCGGGGTGTTCGCCTACCTTGTTGGAACGCTGGAGCTGCTCGAACCCTGGGAGAGGGGGCGAATAAAAGGCATTATCATTAACAAGTTTCGAGGCCAGAAGGAACTTTTAAAGCCCGGGCTTGATATGTTGACCGGGCTGGTTGGTATCCCAGTATTGGGTGTGGTGCCGTATTTTATGGATTTCAGGGTGCCTGAGGAGGACAGCCTCTGCGCAAGGTCTGAGGGCGTTACGTGGTCCAAAGGCGTTAAAGGTGAAGGTATAGAGATAGCCGTCATCTATTTGCCTCATATTTCCAATTTCACTGATTTTGATCTTCTCGAGACTGAGCCTGAGACAGAGGTCCATTATATTCGAAGGGGCGAGAGCCTCGGCCGGCCAGACGCGGTTATAATACCTGGAACCAAGAACACCATAGATGACCTCGCATACCTCCGCGAAACGGGGCGCGCGGGCGAGATCGTGGCCCTGTCAAAGGCGGGGGTGCCCGTGGTTGGGATATGCGGCGGCTACCAGATGCTCGGTCGCGAGCTGCGAGATCCCCTGGGCCTCGAGTCGAGGCGGGATAGTATTGAGGGGTTAGATCTGCTCGATGTGGTAACTGAGTTGCAGCCCGACAAGATGACCCACCAGGCGGAGGCGCTGATCGAAGTGGATCATGGACCCTTCGCGGGGCTGGCCGGGAGGAAGGTTAAGGGCTACGAGATCCATATGGGCATTTCGCGTCCCGGTCCCAAGGCGCGGCCGCTTTTACGGATCGTTTCCCGCTCAGGGAGGGATGTCTCGGTCTCGGACGGGGCTATCAGGGGGGACGGCCTCGTTTTTGGCACCTACCTGCATGGCATTTTCGATAACGATTCGTTCCGGCGTCGCTTCATCAACTGGCTCAGGGAACGAAAGGGCCTTCAACCTCTCCTCGGCCCCATCGATTCCTCGGAGAGCGAGCACGAAAGAGCCTACGAGAGGCTGGCCTTGACCGTGCGGGAAAGCATCGAGATGGAGCTTTTCTATCGTATCCTTGATTCGCACACAGGCAGGTGCTAAACTCTATTTCCCCCATAAGCCTCTCAACCATAGCCACAAATAAGCCTGACCAGACTCCAGTTAATAAAGCGTGGAGTCTTCGATTCTGAGAAGACCTTGTGGCAAAGATAGATCAAAAGATAGATCATGGGATATAGCGGTTATCATCATGCAAAATTATGATTGCGGGCTTAAGGTTCTTTGCCTCCTCCTGATCCACCAGGCCGTAGGCGAGAATGATAACCTTGTCGCCTGGCAGGGCGAGCCTCGCAGCGGCGCCATTTAGCCCGATGACCCCCGTGCCCCTCGCGCCTGGTATAGCGTACGTCTCGAACCGCGCCCCGGTATTCAAGTTGAATACCTCGACCTTTTCGTTCGGGAGGATATTGGCAAGATCGAGGAGCTCCTCGTCTATGGTTATGCTACCAACATAATTAAGGTCGGTCTCCGTGACCGTGGCGCGATGTATTTTGGATTTAAGCATGGTTACAAGCATTTCCGGACACCTCGATCTTCGGATGCCTCGATGATGATATTGTCAATAAGCCTGGTTTTCCCTATTTTTACGGCAATCGCGAGGAGAACCTCACCCTGACCCGCGAGATTATCGAGTGGCTCCAGGTCGGAAAAGCGACAGGCTTCCACATAATCAATGCGGGCGATGGGGCAAGATTCAAGCATACGCTTTACAGTTTCTACAATGTTTGCAGCGCTGCGTTCACCGGAATCGATAGCCTGCCTCGCAGCCTCAAGGCTTTGCGGGATGATCCGGGCGGCCTCCCTTTCGGCAGGGGAGAGGTAAACGTTGCGCGAGCTCATGGCCAGCCCGTCAGGCTCCCTCACTGTTGGGACGGGAACGATCCTCACGGCGAGATTCAAGTCCTCCGTCATCCGTTGCATTATCCGGAGCTGCTGCGCGTCCTTTTGCCCAAAATAGGCGCGATCGGGCTGGACAATATTGAATAGCTTTAAGACCACCGTGGCCACACCCCTGAAATGACCCGGCCTGAAGCGGCCACAGAGCTTATCGCTGAGCCCTTTGACCTCGACGTAGGTGGAATAGTCCTTAGGGTAGATTTCCTCGACTTCTGGCGCGAAAACGGCATCAACCCCCACGCTTTGAGCGAGTTCAAGATCTCGTTTAAGGTCCCTCGGGTATTGGGCAAAATCCTCTTGAGGGCCAAATTGCGTGGGATTCACGAAAATGCTCACGACCACGGTGTCATTCTCACTGCGCGCGGTTCGCATGAGGGTGAGATGGCCCTCGTGAAAGTAGCCCATTGTGGGGACAAAGCCAACCGTTTTGCCTCCGTTCCGCGCATTACGCACGAAATCACGAATCTCCTTTATCGTCTTGCATGTAACCATCAGCTAGCTCCCCCTTCTTAATCCTTTTCATCTTTTCCCCTTCTATCTGGCTGGCCGCTTTTCATGAATTTCGGACTGAGGATCATGAAATTCATACTTCTCTATATCTTTCTCTATCTTTCTCTACATCCGCGCCAGCCATGATTTCCCTTACAATACCGAGGGTCTCAGGAGGTATCGTAAACGAATGTTCCCGCCCAGGAAACTTGCCCGCCCTGACCTCGTGGACAAAGGCTCCGATGGCATCGGTTATGATTTGGTGTAGCTCTGCGTAACATTTGACAAACTTGGGCGTCCCCTTCTCGGAAACCCCTAAAAGATCGTGGATTACCAGGATTTGGCCGTCGCACGCCGCGCCTGCTCCGATACCGATCGTGGGGATGGTGAGGGACTGGGTGATGATCTCCGCAAGCTCCCTGGGTACGCACTCAAGAACGATAGCGAACGCCCCAGCCTTCTCTATAGCCTTTGCGTCGTGGACCAGCCTTGTTGCGGTCTCAAGGTCCTTGCCCTGCACCTTGTACCCGCCGAGTTGATTCACGGATTGAGGTGTGAGGCCGATATGTCCCATGACGGGAATGCCGGCCCTGACTATCGCTTTTACCGTGGGAGCGAAATTCGCCCCTCCTTCAAGCTTGACTGCTTGCGCTCCCGCCTCCTTTAAGAACCTGCCCGCAGAGCGCACGGCCTCCTCAACGGAAACCTGATATGACATGAATGGCATGTCAGCGACAACGAGCGCCCGTGCGGTCCCTCTTGCTACAGCCCTCACATGGTGGATCATTTCGTCCATCGTAACGGGGAGGGTGGAATCATATCCCAGAACCACATTGCCCACGGAGTCTCCGACCAGGATCCCGTCAACGCCGTTGGCGTCGACAAGCCTCGCCGTCGGGTAATCATAGGCTGTGAGCATTGTAATGGTCTCGTGACGTATCTTCATCTCCTGAAAGGTTTTAACCGTCACGCGTTCCTGAGTCATAGCCGGAACCTCCTCTCATGTAGGTCCATTCTTTCAAGCGCCTCCCTTAACTCCTGCGCCTGGTCTCGCGTAATGGCCCCCTTTTCCTCGGCGAGCCTCACCGTGTAAAGGCCGAGAACGGAATAGAGTGCAACATTTTCCTTGCCCACCTTCGAAAGCGCCTCAAGATGGCCTTTTACAACCTCGGAATCGCCTCTGGCTATGGGCCCTGTAAGCGCCTGGGTCGGGCCCACCTGCCGAATATTTTTGACAGTTCCCTCTATAAGAGGCCAAAGCGCCTGAAGGGCGTCCCGTTCCGAAAGCCCAAGCCCGCGATAAATGCTTACGCTAAAATGAATGAGCGAGACCAGGTAATTTGATGCGACCACGGCCGCCGCGTGATAGAGGGGCTTTGCCGATGTGGAAATCACAAAGGGTTTTGTATCCATATCCATCGCAAGGGCCTTTGCAACCTGGATAGCCTCCTCGTCGCCCTCGATGGCCATGAGCGATCCGGGCAGGGCAACCAGGGCAGCCTCAACGTCTGCGAAGGATTGAAGCGGATGCATTGAAGCCACGTGGGCCCCGAATTCCCTGGCAACGCTAAGTGCCTCGGAGGGAAGAAAGCCGCTTGCGTGAATGACCACCTGCCCCCTGCGAAATCCTTTGTTGCTGGCGACCTCCCGCGCGACCTTTGCGATTTCCCGGTCCGGTGTAGTTACAAACACCACCTCAGCGGAAGATGCGCAGGTAGTCGCGTCATCGGTTACAATCGAGTCGACTCTCGCCGCGAGCGACGCCGCGTGAGACCTGGTTTTGCTTGTCACTGCCGAAATCTCATATCCCTTCTGGCGCAGGAGTATCCCAAACGTGGACCCCACCTTTCCGGCGCCGATCAAGGCGATCCGCGGCTTATGCATCTGGCAGTGCATCCCTATTCACCTCCGAAACCCCTTCGCAAAAAGTGACACCCCCGGGGATAGTCCGGAGGTGCCACAAAAATTCTCTCCTCACGTCAAGCCCTATCCCCGTCCCGGTCCTGCGCGGATCCAGGCGGGTTCATGCGAAAACAGGCTTTTGGCTGGCGTCAGTCGTTGCCATTGACACTTATATTTTAACATCTAAATAGAAGTAGCACAAGGGGAACGAATCCGGAAGGCCAGATATTTTCATCTTGATGCCCAGGGGGTTTAATCATTTCAGGTAGGGAGTCAATGGGGAGGCGTGGATCAAGGTGAGATCAAGGCGAGATTAGGGCGCCCTGGCGCTCTGAATCTCCTTGACAGTCGGTGTCAAGTCAGGTATCATGTCAGTAAGAAAATGGTTTAAGGGGGCGGGGCAGGATTGCCTTGCAACGTAGAGATATCGCACGAAGCGGAGACGGCGAGCTTCATGGAGAGGGTGCACCGCTTAAAGAAGGAAAGGAATGCCATCATTCTCGCGCACAATTATCAAATTGGGGAGGTCCAGGATGTAGCGGATTTTGTGGGTGATTCCCTCAAATTGAGCCAGATAGCCGCAAAAACGGATGCTAAAGTTATCATCCTCTGTGGAGTCCGTTTCATGGCGGAGAGCGCCGCGATCTTGGCTCCTGATAAAGTGGTAATATTGCCTTCCATAGATGCTGGATGCCCAATGGCAGACATGGTCACTCGCGAATCGTTACTGGAAAGGAAAAAGGATCTGCCGGGTGTGCCCGTTGTTTGTTATGTGAATTCTTCGGCAGAGGTTAAGGCGGAAAGCGACATATGCTGCACCTCATCGAATGCCGTGCGAATCGTGAAATCGCTCTCCGAAGATACCGTGTTATTTGTGCCTGATAAAAATCTGGGTAGTTGGGTGGCAAAACAGGTTGATAAAAAGGTGATCCTGTGGGAAGGTTATTGTTTGACCCACCAGCGAGTGACTCCGGAGGAGGTGCGTAAGGCCAAAGCAGCCCATCCTGATGCGGTTGTGATGGTACACCCTGAGTGCCGACCAGAGGTTGTGGACCTTGCCGACGTTGTGTGCAGCACGGAGCAGATGGCTCGCTATGCTCGTGAGTCACCCGTTCATAAATTTCTGGTTGGGACGGAAATGGGACTTATTTACAAACTCCAAAAGGATAATCCCGAGAAGCAGTTTTATCTTCTCTCGCAGGGCCTCATCTGTCCAAATATGAAGCGGACCAGCCTGCGCCATGTCCTGGATGCCCTTATGACTCTCGAGCCCAGGATAACCGTGTCTGATGAAATCCGAATCAGGGCAAAGAGGGCCCTCGACAGGATGCTCGCTGTGGGTTAGACATGTGTGCGAGCCGGGTATGCGTGTGCGAGTCGGGTATGACAGGGATATTGCAGACAGAGATATTGCAAATGAACTATAGATATCTGGTGAATTTCCGAGCGACAGAGCTTGATCACACTGAAACAGACATTATAGTCGTCGGAAGCGGCATCGCTGGGTTATTTACTGCCATAACCCTGGCTACGAGTGGCTATAGAGTTATTCTCCTCACAAAGGGCAGGGGTGTCGATAGCAATACCTATCATGCTCAGGGAGGTATAGCAGCGGCCCTGGGCGATTTTGATTCTCCTGAACTCCATTTTCAGGACACGATATCCGCAGGTGCCGGCCTGTGTGATCCTGAGGCGGTCAGGGTCATGGTTGAGGAAGGGCCAGAGATGATCCGAGAGCTCATAGCTTTAGGCGTGAAATTTGATCAAAACGAGGAGGGGCTGGCTCTAACCCGGGAGGGTGCCCATTCCCGCAGGCGGATCGTTCATGCAGATGGTGATGCGACAGGGCGGGAAATCATTGAGGCGCTTGAATGTCAGGTAAGGCGCCTGGGGAACATAAGCTGGATTGAAGATACTTTCGCAATTGACGTCCTGACTATAGAAGGCCGCGCCTGTGGTGTGCTCGCCCTGCAACTTGGCGAGAAGCTGATTATCTATTGTGGCCGCGCGATCATCCTGGCTACAGGAGGATTGGGGAGGCTGTTTGAGCATACGACCAATCCCGAGGTGGCAACGGGGGATGGCATGGCAATGGCCCTTCGTGCGGGTGCCGACCTCATCGACATGGAGTTCATTCAATTCCATCCAACCGTCCTCGATCTTCAAGGGGCGCCGAGATTTCTCATATCGGAAGCCGTCCGCGGGGAGGGTGCGATTTTGCTTGATAGCCACGGGAAGCGGTTTGCACATCGCTACCATCCCCTGGGGGAATTAGCTCCGCGGGATGTGGTTGTGCGAGCCATGGTAACGGAGATGCGGAAGACGGGAGGGCTTAAGCCTTTCCTGGACATGAGACCCCTGGGCGAACACTTGATAAAAGAGCGCTTTCCGCATATTTACCGCACCTGCCTCGAGTACGGCCTGGATATTACACGGGAACCTGTTCCGGTTTCTCCCGCCGCACACTATTGCATGGGCGGCATACATACTGATCTCTGGGGACGCACCCGCGTGCCCGGCCTTTTCGTCTGTGGAGAGGTTGCCTGCACTGGAGCTCACGGGGCAAACAGATTGGCGAGCAATTCCCTCCTAGAGGGTGTTGTGTTCGGAAAGCGTGCGGCGCTAAAAGCCGCCGAGTATGTTGAGAAAACCTCTTCGCTTAAGCTTTCTGCTGACACCTCCGCCCTCGTAAGTTTCGTAAATCGCATTTATTACTCATCATATAATTCATCGTCCCGTGACCCACTGCAGAGAGCTGACCTCTTGGCCGAAGTTATGGACGACCTTCGGAATCTCCGTGATGATGCTTGTAATGAGGTGATTAGTTCAATCCTCGACCCGTTCGAAGGGCGCGAGCCGGATGTAGAATTCTTTGCTGACCTGCTGAGGCGAGCTATGACGCGTGGAGCCGGGACAGTGCGTTCCGGAGAGGAGCTATCGGCTCTTCAAAGATTTCTTAAGGCGCTGGCACCATTACATCATCTCGAGTTCAGGGATATACCCGGGTTAGAGCTCCGGAACATGCTGACATTGGCTGATATTATCGTCAGATCGGCCCTTACCAGGACAGAAAGCCGAGGCGCCCATTTTAGAGAGGACTTCCCCCTGCCTGATGACGAGAAGTGGTTGAAACATCTAAAATGGAATATTGAAGATACCATAATTAAAATAGGTCAATAAAAATAGAAAAATGTAAGTTCGAGCGGGCGAAAAGGTGGTGTCATATTTGCATCTTGAGCGGTTTCTGATTGAGCCCATCGTGCGGCGGGCGCTGGAGGAAGACCTGGGATATGGGGATATCACGACCAATAGCATTATTGATGAAGATGCCTGGGCCGAGGGATTTTTCATTTCACGCGAAAAAACGGTCGTTGCAGGTCAGGCAGTTGTAAATTTAACCTATGCGTTACTGAACGACGAAATTCAGATAACCTGGCTTGAGCGAGAAGGCGAATGGATCGAGGCCGGCACTCGCATAGGGGAGATTCGAGGCCCTGTGAGGCCAATCCTTTCCGGGGAGCGGGTTGCATTGAATTTTCTCCAGATAATGTCGGGAATCGCGACTGCCACAGCCAGGCTCGTGAAGGAGATTGAGGGGACAGGAGCGAAAGTTACCGATACCCGCAAGACAACGCCGGGGTTGCGTCTGCTTGAGAAATATGCAGTATCAATCGGAGGGGGATATAATCATCGCTTCAATCTGAGCGATGCTGTTTTGATAAAAGATAATCATATCGTTGCTGCAGGTAGCGTAGGGGCGGCAGTGGCCAGGGTGCGCCGAAAACTCGGACATACCGTAAAGATAGAGGTTGAAGCCGAAAACGCAGATGAGGTTGAGGAAGCTCTGGCCTCAGGCGTGGATATAATCATGCTGGATAACATGGAACCTCACCAAATCAAGGAGATGGTGAAACTCATCGGCGGCCGCGCTCTGGTGGAAGCCAGCGGCGGGATGAGCGAGACAAATATCCGGCAGGTGGCCGAGGCAGGGGTGGATTTCATTTCCGTTGGAGCAATTACCCATTCGGCGCCCGGGATCGATATAAGCCTTGAGGTGACAGGCCTTTATGAGAGCATCCACTTTGCTATTTGAAGAAATTCAGGATGCTCCGCCTCCGTGGGAGTTATTCGAGTTGTGGGCTGATCTCCCAGGCAGTGTCCTCTTAGATAGCGGCATGGGCCACGAGAGGCTTGGTCGATATTCCTTTTTGACATGTGACCCTTTTCTCGTCCTCCGGAGTAAGAATAGGGGAATAGAGGTGGAGGAAGGGGGCAAAGTGCAGAGGTTTGAGGGCAATCCCTTTGTAGAATTGCGGCGCCTCCTGAACTACTACCGGATTCCTCAAAGACCCCCTGGCCTTCCCCCATTTCTCGGAGGAGTAATCGGCTACTTCGGGTACGACCTATGTCACCACATAGAAAGGCTTCCAAGAACGGCTACGGATGACCTTTGCGTCCCCGATTGCTGGTTGGGATTTTATGATAATGTTCTCATCTACGACTGGCTTGAGCATCGTGCCTATTTTGCGGCCACGACATTGTGTTGCGGCGAGCGGCCCAAGGAAAGCTTGGAAAGATTGAAAAGCATGAGACAGCATATTGCACGGTCGCAACGGAAGGAAACGCGGCAGAGGGAATATATAGCATCCAACTTTACCCGGGAGGAATACCTGCGTGCTGTGGAGCGTGCGCAGGAATATATACGTGCTGGCGATATCTTTCAGGTAAATCTATCCCAGCGCCTTACTGCCAAGATCGCTGGATCACCCTGGGACCTCTACCGGCAGTTGCGACAGATCAATCCCGCACCCTTCGGCGCATACTTGAACTGCAGAGATGTGGTCATTGCGAGCGCTTCGCCTGAGCGATTCCTGAAGGTAAGGGACCGTAAGGTCGAGACGCGGCCAATTAAGGGGACCAGGCCGCGAGGGCGGACTCAAAAGGAGGATCGGGCGTTGCGTGCTGAGCTCATGTATAGCCCCAAAGACCGCGCAGAGCTGGTCATGATCGTTGATCTTGAGCGAAATGATTTAGGAAGGGTATGTGAATATGGTTCCGTCAAAGTCCCTGAACTTATCGTGTTGGAAGAGTACCCCACCGTCTTTCACCTGGTATCCACCGTCGAGGGAACGCTTCGCAAAGAGTGCGACATAGTAGACCTTCTGTTGGCCGCGTTTCCCGGCGGGTCAATTACCGGCGCCCCAAAGATAAGAGCCATGGAGATCATAGACGAGTTGGAGCCAACGCAACGCGGCCCCTACACCGGATCCATCGGCTATATTGACTTTGCAGGCGACGCCGACCTGAATATCGTGATTCGCACCTTTATCATGAAAGGCGATCAGGTTCATTTTCAGGTTGGGGGTGGTATCGTGGCTGATTCAGTGCCCGAGCTCGAATATGAGGAGACCCTCCACAAGGCCAGGGCATTAATCAAAGCAGTTAGGAAAGAGGCTTCTTCATGGAACAGATAGTCTATCTAAATAAAGAGTTCTTCCCGGCGACGCAGGCGAGCATTTCAGCGTTTGACCATGGTTTTCTTTACGGAGACGGACTTTTCGAAACCATGCGTGCCTACGGCGGGCACATTTTTCTCTTGGACAGGCATCTCGGGCGTCTGGAGCGCTCCGCGAAATGGTTGGGAATCCCCTTGCCCCCGCTTGACGAGCTGACAGGCGCTCTTTGCCGGTTGCTTGCCGTAAACGGCCTCAAGGATGCATCCATACGTCTTACCGTGTCGCGAGGCCCGGGGCCGGGGCGGCCGGAGCTTGAACTTTGCGGCCCTCCCACTGTGCTGGCAGCGGTGCGTCCGTATGCGTATGGAGGCGAAGAGGCCGAGAAATCCCTCTCGAGAAGGAGGTTAATTGTCTCTTGCATTCGTAGGAATGACCTGTCACCGCTTGCTGGAATCAAATCCTTAAACTACATGGATAGCCTTCTTGCGAGAGAGGAAGCTCACCGAACCGGTGCTGATGATGCTATCCTTTTAAACACCCGGGGCGAAATCGCGGAAACTTCGACAGCTAATATATTTTTTGTGCAGGACCAGCTCATTTTAACCCCGCCGATTGAAAGCGGCTGTCTCCCTGGGATTACAAGACAGGTAGTTCTGGAGATCGCGCAAGCCATGGGTTTTCGTGCTTTGGAAAAGGTGATGATGCCGCAGGATCTTTTGTGTTCAGACGAGATTTTCGTCACCAACTCACTCATTGAGGTGGCTCCTGTCCAGGAGGTTAATGGGCAAAGAGTGCATGACAAGATCCCGGGTCCCATCACTCGTGCTTTGGCTCAAGCCTACCGCGAAATGGTGGGGACTTTCTGTGGGATCGCGAGGGAAGATCCCTTAAAACTTACTCGAGAGTAGCCCTGCCGACATCAAGAGACCTATTAATGTATAAATCTTGATAGTCATGGCATTCGCAGGGACCAACTCCATCGGCGCGTCGTAGTGGCGATTTAAGTGATTATGATGGAAATAGAGTTTAGAGTTTAGCCCTCGAGGCCGCATCGGGGGAGGGGGAGGAGTGGCCCTCCTTTTAGTGAATCGTGTGGGCCCGCTTGCAGGTCTATGAAAGCGATTCGAACGCCCAAAAGTTGGTACCTCTGTTGATTATTGTCGGCCGCACACTCGTGACTTTAGTCGTTAGTAGGAGGCCGACAAAGTTCTATCCAAACCTTGCCACCTGCAAATACAGATGTTATAATATTTGTAGGGGTGGAAGCCACGTTAGCAAGGAAAGCACGTGGATACGTATAGTGTACAATTAAGTCGGCGGTTAGATTGGCGGCGGTTTACAGTGGAGTGAGCTAAATGATAAAGACTCTCTATGGAATTGAAGTTGATCCGAGTCTCATTTGGGATTACCGATTCGGCAGCGACGAACTAATGAAGGAAGACGTTTTCGTATGGTATTTATCCAGGGTGCTGAACGAAGGCACCTACGAGCATGTAAAGAAGATACCTAAGGAGATAGTGAGGCGTTACCTTCCTCTATTGAGGCTTCGACCAAAGGTAAAGCATTTTTGGGAATGGTACTTAGCCTCGAACTGATAATACGCAATGAATGTTCTTTCGGCACGGCAGGAGATTCTTTTACATGCTATTGGGGGGAGCGAGCTGGGAGGGGATTTCTTTCTCACCGGCGGGACTGCTCTCTCTGCGTTTTATTTGCAGCACAGGGTATCTGAGGATCTCGATTTCTTCACTGAGAATCCTGCAGCGGTTACCGGTGCTCTTCCGATTTTGTTGAAACTAGCTCAAGACCTTAATGGCGAAGTCCAGGTCAAGCGCAGCTTTCGAACATATCTCGAACTTCTTTTCAAGCTTGAGGGAGAGCTGATCCGATGTGACTTTGCACAAGATTCACCCTACCGACTTTCCGATAGGGTATTCAATTACAATTATGGGATTTATGTTGATAATGCACTTGACATTGCCTGTAATAAATTGTCGGCTCTTTATGACAGGGCAGAGCCCAAGGATTTTGTTGATGTCTACTTTATAGATAAAGAGCTATTCCCCCTGGCTTCTATCCTCGAGAGTGCCCGCAAGAAACACGTAGGTATCGATGATTACTGGCTTTCTGTCGCCTTTCTTGAAGTAAATAAAGTGACATTTCTGCCGAAACTGTTAAAGCCTGTTAACATTTCTGAGCTTCGTACATTTTTTGAACGAGAGGCTCGAAAACTTATGTCAAAATAGAAATATGAAGGCTATTTTTTTACCAAAGTTATTGACATATGCTCAGAAAAGGGGTTATACTATTAATGAACATATGACCGTTATTGATTGATCGTTATTAATGCGACACAGGTAACAGGCGCAGCAGATAGTGGCAGCGGCAGCGGTGGTGGTAGCAGCAGTAATAGAGATCCAGATAGAGATAACGGTAGGCAGATGGTATTTAGTAAGCAGTAAGTCAATCGGGCGACAGGGAGGCAAAACCATGGGCGAAAAAGGCTACAAGGATCATAATCCAGGCATCGAAAAGCTCTCCCCAAACGAGCTTAATAGCATAAATCATGTTATAGCGGTGATGAGCGGCAAGGGTGGGGTAGGTAAATCGTCGGTGACAGCGCTTCTGGCTGTAAATCTGGCCAGGGAAGGCTATAAGGTCGGCGTGCTCGATGCCGATGTTACAGGGCCGAGCATACCGAAGATGTTCGGGGTGCATGCCAGGGCGGAGGCTTTCGAGTTTGGAATGCTTCCCGCGAAGACCAGGCTCGGGATAGAGATCATGTCGCTGAATCTCCTCTTGGATCACGAAGATGACCCCGTCGTCTGGCGAGGACCCCTCATCGCAGGAACGGTTAAACAGTTTTGGACCGATGTCGTCTGGGGCGATCTCGATTACCTGATCGTTGATTTGCCACCGGGGACGGGAGATGCCCCGCTCACCGTTATGCAGTCCCTGCCGCTTGATGGCCTCGTGATCGTGTCTTCGCCACAAGATCTTGCGGTTATGGTTGTCAAAAAGGCCATAAAAATGGCTTCGTTAATGAAAATACCTATCCTGGGGCTCCTCGAAAATATGAGTTACACAATATGTCCCAGGTGCGGCGAAAAGCTCGAGCTTTTCGGACCGAGCAAGGGCGAAGAAGCGGCTCAGGCTGCGGGGGTGCCCTTTCTTGGCGTTTTGCCGCTTGACCCAAAGCTCGCTGAACTATGCGACAATGGGCGAATCGAGGATTATCATAATGAGAATCGTGACAATTCAGTAATGTCTCAAGTGGCCCGTAGACTCGTTTATGAACTCAAGTTGCCGAGCCAGGTGCGCTAAGCGAAGGCGCACGCTAAGCGAAGGCACAAAATATTCATCAATGAAAGGAGGTATGGACTATGCCACGCGGTGACGGTACCGGCCCTGTGGGCCTCGGGCCGATGACGGGAAGGGCTGCCGGATATTGTGCAGGCTTTCCTGTGCCTGGGTTTATGAATCCGGTCGGGCTTTGGGGCGCCGCTTATGGCCGGGGCCCCGGCTTTGGCCGAGGGCTTGGTTTCGGCCGGGGACGAGGCTGGCGGCGGATGTACTATGCGACGGGCCTCCCAGGCTGGGCGCGTTTTGGCTACACCGGCTGGGGAGCGCCTGCTCCGGTTTATCCGGCTTACTATGGCGCCCCCTTTCCAGGCGCGCCTTACGCAGCACCAGCAACCCAGCAGCCCGCTGCTTCCGAGCAGGAAATGGCGCTTCTAAAAGAACAGGCGGAGTTCCTCAGGGAGGGGCTCAAGGGGATTGAAGAGCGCCTGAAAGAGCTTAGCGGCTCCGAACAGGGCAAGGACGAGAACGAAGAGTAAAGCACATCCTATAACTGTAGCATATTCCGCCCCACGCGTAAGGGACTAAAGGCGGGGGAAACTGGGGGTCTCAATTTCCGGTTTCCCCCGTCCCCTCCCATTCTATAGTTGAGTTGAGATAGGGGTAAATGATAAAGGAGGCAATGGGCCATGAAGCTGGCCATCACAGCCCAGGGTGAGAATCTCGATGCAGCGATGGACCCACGTTTTGGAAGATGCCGGTTTTTCATCTTTATTGACATGGATACAGGGGCCTTCGAGGCAAAGGAAAACGAAGGCCTCTTGGCTTCAGGAGGCGCTGGCCCACAAAGCGCCCAATTTTTGGCGGACAACGGTGCTGACGCGGTGATTACGGGGAACATAGGGCCAAATGCCATGAGGGCGCTTCAAAGCGTGGAGATCAAGGTATATGTCATGAGCTCAGGGACCGTGCGCGAAGCCCTGGAAGCCTACGAGAAGGGGGAGCTTCAAATGCTCTCTGATGCCTCGGTAGGCTCGCATTTTGGGATGGGCAGGCGTTGAGAGGACGAAGGGAAAGAAGAAGACCCTGCTGCAGGAGTCTATAAGATTACAGGCGGGAGGTTTTAATCGTGAAGCTCGCTATAGCAACAGATGGGGCCATGGTGGCAGCGCATTTCGGCCGCTGCCCTGAGTATACCATTGTAACATTGATCGAGGGTAAGATGGACAACAAACTGGTAATCCCAAACCCGGGGCACGAGCCGGGCTTCCTCCCAGGCTACCTTGCAAAGCTGGGGGTCTCATGCATTATCGCGGGCGGCATGGGACCAAGGGCCCAGGGGCTTTTCGAGGAAAGGGGGATACAAACCATAACAGGCGTTTCGGGGATGGTAGAGGACGTAATCGAATCGTATTGTGCCGGAAACCTCAGGGGTGGGGAGAGCCTTTGCGACCATGATCAGAACGGCGATCATACTCATGTCCGCCATGGTCATAACCGCTGAGATCATGGGGACTGCCAGCACAACCAACATGGTAAGTAGGAGCTAGATCCATATGATTGTAGCAATAGCCAGCGGAAAGGGCGGCACTGGCAAAACCACGATCGCAACCAACATGGCTTTGACCCTTGAGGAGGCCATGCCCACCCAGATTCTAGATTGCGACGTTGAGGAGCCTAATGCCCATCTTTTCCTGAACCCAGCGGTCGCAAATATTGAGCTGGTAACGCTCCCAGTGCCGGTTGTAGACGAGACTAGGTGCGATGTCTGCGGCAGATGCAGCGCGGTCTGTGCCTTTCATGCCATCCTCGTGATGGGTGGCCGGGTCTTGGCTTTTCCTGAGCTATGCCACGGTTGCGGAGGATGTAGTCTGTTTTGCCCAACGGGAGCCATATCCGAGAAGCCAATTGATATAGGCGTTGTGGAGAGCGGCTGGGCGGGAGGGGACGGAAGGATCAACTTTGTTCATGGCAAGTTGAAGGTCGGTAGGGCTCTGGCCCCGCCTGTGATCAGGGCAGTGAAACGCAAGGCCCACAGCAAAGAGGCCTATGCGATTATCATCGATGCGCCGCCCGGGACCTCCTGCCCTGTGGTGGCCTCGATGGTGGGGAGCGATTTTTGCCTGCTAGTCACCGAACCCACGCCTTTTGGCCTGAACGATCTGGTCCTGGCGGTTGAGATGGTTAAAGCGCTGAAGATTCCCTTCGGGGTGCTAATCAACCGCTCCGGCCTCGGCGATGAAGAGCTCAAGGCCTACTGCGAACAGAATCAGATTCCAATATTATTGGAGATCCCGTTTGACCGGAGGTATGCTGCCTGTTATGCGAGAGGAGGCCGTCTCGTAGAGGAATTCCCCGAGTTAAAAGAGGCGTTGAGGGGGCTCTGGCAAAAGATCGAGAAGAAGGTGGGGGTCGAGAGCAAATTATGAGCAAGATAAGGGAGTTATTGGTTATCAGCGGCAAGGGAGGCACTGGCAAGACCTCTCTCGTAGGGGCGTTTGCAGCTCTGGCCGAAAATAAGGTATTGGCAGACTGCGATGTCGATGCCGCCGATCTCCACCTGCTTTTAAAACCCACAGTACGCGAGACTCATGAATTCTATGGCTCGAAGAAGGCCGTGATAAACCAGGGGGAATGCGCCAGGTGCGGCAGGTGCGTTCAGGCCTGCCGTTTTGCAGCCGTTATTGAACATTCCATTGCTCAACCTATTGCACGATGCACCATTGGTCATACAAACAACGATAAATCGTACGAGGTCAATCCGATTTACTGCGAGGGGTGCAGCGTCTGTTATCATGTTTGCCCTCAAGGGGCGATAACGATGGAGGATCGCCTCTCGGGCCACTGGTTTATCTCGGACACCCGTTACGGCCCTCTGGTCCATGCCAGGCTTGGGATCGCCGAGGAGAATTCGGGCAAGCTCGTGATGGAGGTCCGTAAAGCAGCCAGGACTATGGCCGAAATGAATGGAGCGAAATATATAATCACTGATGGCCCGCCGGGGATAGGTTGTCCTGTTATATCTTCCATGTCCGGAGCGGATTTGGCCCTGGTCGTCACTGAGCCTACAGTCTCAGGAAAACACGATATGGAGAGGATCCTGGAGCTCGCGAGATATTTCAACGTAAAAGGCGTCGTTTGTATCAATAAGTATGATCTTGATGAGAAGAAAAGTGAAGAGATTGAGCAATGCCGCGATGAGGGGATAGAGGTCGTGGGCAGGATACCATTTGATGAAGAGGTGGTCCACGCCTTGATGAAGGGTGTCCCTATGGTTGATCATGCGAAATACGCCTCGAAGGCGGTGACGCAAATCTGGGAGAGATTAGTTGAGATAATTGGTTGAGATGTCTTCATTGGGCTTGGCCGGTTCTGACCGCTTGCTACCGGATCCGACTGGATCTTGACCAGGTTGGCTGGGGAAATCGGCTAGATTTTGATCGGGTAGGCCAGGGGAACCGGTCTGATTTTGACCCGGTTAGCCGGGGGACCGGTCTAATTTTGACCAATTTTAAGGAAAGCCCGGGTTCAATTTTGACCGGGTATTGCTATTGGTGTTATTATTTTCTATGAGAGAGGAAATTGTATAAGCAGGGGAGATGCTAATTCCACAGAATGGAAATATAGCCCAGGAATAATTGGAGAATTTTTGGGCAACGATTTTCGGGCTAAGAAGCTAATAAGAGTATTTGATTCAGGGAGGAGAAATTATAATATTATGGATGCGGACCTGGGTGTAATCGGCCTGGCGGTTATGGGTCAGAACCTTGTGCTCAATCTGGTGGACAAGGGTTACCGTGTTGCCGTGTATAACCGGACTAAAAGCAGGGTGGATGAATTCGTGCGCAGGGTCGCCAGGGGGAAGGATGTCGTGCCTGCCTATTCGCTAGCCGAGCTCGCGCAGGCCTTGACGCCGCCTCGAAAAATCCTGCTTATGGTCAAGGCGGGTGAAGCGGTTGATGCCATCATCACCGAGCTTATCCCCTTACTTGAACCAGGGGATGTGCTCATTGATGGGGGCAACTCGTTTTTCCAAGATACCCGGAGGCGGGAACGGCAACTTGGCGAGCACGGCCTCCTCTTCCTGGGCGTGGGGATATCCGGCGGGGAAGAGGGGGCAAGGCACGGGCCGAGCATCATGCCAGGTGGGCCCCGGGCGGCCTGGGATTTGGCCGGGCAGGTCCTCGTCGATATCGCGGCCAGGGCGGCGGATGGGGAGCCCTGCTGCACATACCTCGGCCCGGATGGAGCCGGGCATTTCGTGAAGATGGTACATAACGGCATCGAATACGGGGATATGCAGCTGATCTCAGAGGTCTATCACCTTATGCGGGAGCTCCTAGGCCTTTCTGCGCCCGAAATGGCCCGCATCTTCGCTGAATGGAACCGTGAGGAGCTCGAGTCCTATCTTATTGAAATTACAGCGGATATCCTGGGCAAGATTGACAAGGAAACAGGGATGCCCCTGGTGGAGCTCATCAGGGATGAGGCTGAGCAGAAGGGGACCGGGAAGTGGACGGCGCAGGTTGCGTTGGACCTGGGCGTGCCGGTGCCCTCCCTGACCGAGGCTGTCTCCGCTCGTTTCCTCTCGGCACTCAAGGAGGAGCGGGAGCAGGCCGCCCGGGTCCTCATCGGCCCGGCCGCTGGATCCACTAGATCCACAAGAGAGCCAGGCGCAGGCGAGCGAGGTGAGCGGGGCGGACGAGGCGAAATCCGCTCATTCCTAGTGGATCTCCGTAAGGCCCTTTATGCCGGTAAGCTTTGCATCTATGCCCAGGGCTTTGCCCTTCTCAAGGAGGCGGCTCGCGTATACGAATGGGACGGTGAGCATGAGCTGGACCTGGCCAAAGTGGCCCAGATCTGGCGAAGTGGATGTATCATCCGCGCCCGGCTCCTGAATCACATCATGGAGGCCTACAAACGGGATCCAGGGCTGCGCAATCTCCTCCTTGACGCCTACTTTAGAGGGGTGATTGCCGCCAATCAGACTGGCTGGCGCCAGGTGGTGAGCCAGGCGGCGCTCGCGGGCATACCCGTGCCCGTGCTAGGCTCCGCACTGGCTTACTATGATGCCTACCGGGCGGAAAGGCTGCCTGCAAATCTCATCCAGGCGCAGCGCGATTATTTCGGGGCCCATACTTACCGCCGACTGGACCGGCCGGGCGTTTTCCATACGGAATGGCGGGGTCCCGAAGACAAGGAGTGAGAATGTGGGCCATGGGTAGGGCCATGGGTGAAAACCGGATCGATCCCTGCATACTTGTGATCTTTGGGGCTACGGGGGACCTGGCCCGCCGGAAGCTCTTTCCGGCCCTCTACAACTTGTATTTAGAGGGGTGGCTGCCGGAGCGCTTCGGGGTCGTGGGCATCGGGAGGAGGCTAGGCAGCGAGGCAGCGTTCCGGGACGAGGTTTGCCGGGCGGTGAGGGAGTTTTCCCGCAAGGTTAAAACCGAGGTGTGCGGCGATTTCCTGGAAGGTTTTCACTACCAGCAGTTCGACCTCGACGAGGCCTCGGGCTTCTTGCGCCTCAAGGAGTTCCTCGCGAGCATGGACCGGACCCGCGAAACGCGGGGAAACAGGATCTTCTACCTTGCAGTGGCGCCCGAGCACTTCGGTCCCATCGTGGACCAGCTCGCCGCCAGCCGCCTGGTGGCGGAGGGGGGTGGCTGGGGCTGGCGCCGGATCGCGATCGAAAAGCCCTTCGGGCACGACCTGGCCTCCGCTCGAGAGCTGAATCAGAGGCTGGCGCGCGTTTTCGCCGAGGAAGAGATTTACCGCATTGACCACTACCTGGGCAAGGAAATGATCCAGAATTTAATGGTAATCAGGTTTGCCAACTCCCTCTTTGAACCCCTATGGAACAACAGGCACATCGATAATATCCAGATCAGCATCAACGAGAGCCAGGGGGTTGGGACGCGAGGCCGGTATTATGAGCAGGCGGGGGCGCTCAGGGATATGTTTCCGAATCACCTCATGCAGCTCCTGGCCCTGGTGGCGATGGAGCCGCCGGTGGACTTGTGTACTAAATCGATCCGGGACGAGAAGGTCAAGGTGATTCGCGCCCTCCAGAGACTCACGCAGGAGGCCGTGGAGCGGGATGTGGTGCGCGGCCAGTATACGGGCGGAAATGTTGATGGAGAGGCGGTGCGGGGATATAAAGAGGAGGAGGGGATTTCCGCTGACTCGCGCACCGAGACGTTTATTGCGCTGCGCCTTTTTATCAATAATTCTCGTTGGGCAGGTGTGCCCTTCTACCTTAGGACCGGCAAGCGGATGCCGAGACGCTCAGCTGCGGTGGTGATCCAGTTTCGCACGCTGCCCGGCACCCTCTACTTTAAAGAATTCGGGGCCCTGGAGCCTAACTTGCTCGTGGTCAAGATCCAACCGGAGGAAGGGGTCTTTCTCCAATTCAACGCAAAGGAGCTCGGGCCAGGCGGTGGGATCGTCCCAGTCAAGATGAATTACTGCCAAAACTGCGACTACCCCGAAGATTCCCCCGAGGCCTATGAGCGACTGTTTTTTGACCTGATCCGGGGCGACCAGAGCATCTTCCCCCGTTGGGATGAAATCGAGCAGACCTGGGCCTTTGTGCAACCGATCCTCGATGCCTGGGCATCAGCTGGGGAGGCGACTGGGCAGGGAGGGGTGGGCTTGCCCGTCTACCCCGCCGGGACATGGGGGCCACAGGAAGCCCGGGATCTCCTGGAAGGGGAGGGGAGGAATTGGTGGCTGGTTTGAAGCTGGTGGCCATCGAAGCTGCTCCGGTACACGCGTGTACGTCTTTTTTGATCCGAGAGTAGGCTCGGAGAGGAGATAAGATCCGCGGGATGAAATAAATAAAGGTGCAACGAAAGTAAAAAAGGAGAGCGCTCCAGAAGGAGAATTAGAGTGAGACGCGAATAAACAATAGCAGATAGTCAAATATGGATAAAATTGTAAATGTCGGGCATGGCGAATGATGAATCAATAAAACTATATCTCTAGGACCTAATTAAATATTGAATCGACAGGATAGCGGGTTCCCCATAAAAGCGGGGATTAAAAGGGAAGCTTGGTGAAAATCCAACGCGGTCCCGCCACTGTGAAGGGTAGCTGCTTTGCGTTAAGCCACTGGGCCTTGTGAGGCCTGGGAAGGTGCAAAAGCGGCAAAGACCCTGAGCCAGGAGACCTGCCCGTTATCCTCACCTAACCACACGACCTACGCGGATAGGGAGGTGGGCATTATGGTTATGCGATAGAGCCCCCAACCGGCGAAAGGTAGGGGGCTCTCAAGTTTCCAAGACTTTCATGCCGGCGCGATCGATCCTAGGAAAATTGAAGAGAGGAATATGGGATGAAAAGGACGATGGGGTTGTTAATGTTCGTCATGGTGGGTGCTATCATGTTGGGCCTCCTGGCAAGCACAATTCCTGTCTTCGCGGCAGGGCATAGTAAGGAGAAAGAAGACAAAAAAGCCATCTTATTGGTGGCCTTTGGGACGAGCGTGAAATCGACCCTCCCTGCTTATGAGAACATAGAGCAGGAGGTGAGGAAGGCATTCCCTGATGTTGAGGTCAGGTGGGCCTATACTTCGGACTTTATACGGAAAAAGGTTGCGAAGAGGGATGGCATCACAATCGATAGTCCAATTACGGCCTTAGCGAAGCTTCAGGATGAGGGGTATAACCTGGTGGCAGTTCAATCGCTACATATCTTCCCGGGGCAGGAATATAACGACCTGAGAAACATAGTCGAAGGCTTTCAAAGCATCAAAAGGGCCAAGGGGGACGTGGGGCTTAAGAAATTAGTGCTTGGCCACCCGCTTCTATATGCTTATGAAGATTATGTGAAAGTTGTATCTGCTCTTACCAATCAGTTCGGAGAGTATGAAGCGGATGACGCCATCGTGTTGATGGGACACGGGAGCGACCATTACGCATTTCCTGCGTATAGCTGCCTGAATGACATGCTGCGGCGCATGTGCAAAAACGCCTTCCTGGGGTGTGTTGAGGGCTACCCGAGTTTCGATGAATTGAAGCAGGACCTAAAAGCCTCGGGCGTTAAGGCAGTCAGGCTGATGCCATTCATGATCGTAGCCGGAGACCATGCCATAAATGACCTGGCGGGCGACGAGGATGATTCGTGGAAACGCCAACTTATACAGGAAGGATACGAGGTCTCCGTCTACCTGAAGGGGCTGGGAGAAAATAACGACATAGCAAGGATCTACCTGGAGCACCTGAAGGGAGCCCTCGCTCAACTGGAAGTCACGGAAAGGCGCTTAAAATAAAAGTGAAAAATAGAAGTAATATAAGACCTACTGAAGTAAGACCTCTTAGAATTCTGCCGAGGGGGCACGTGATGATGCTTAATGTGATGATGGTTAAGAAAGGGAAGTTGGTCAGGTATTTGATAATTGGAGCTTTGATTCTCCTTATTACAGGCTGGTACATTGAAGGCCAGTGCATTCCCGGATTTGCTGAAGAGGCATCCCGGAAATTCGCCACCGTTACAGATGGAACGGGGAAGAATGTCAAAGTGCTTTGCCCCGTGAAGCGCCTTGTTGCCATTACCTCCGCTGCGTCGGAGATAATCTATGCTCTCGGGGAGGGCGATAAAATCGTCGGGCGCGATTCTTATTCTGTTTTCCCTCCTTCGCTCCTGGCGATCCCCGTAGTGGCAGGCTCCTCGTATAATCCCAACCTGGAGTTGATATTGCAGGCAAGACCTGATGTAGTTGTGGCCGACGGGATGCTCAAGGAAGACTTGCGGGGGAAGCTGGAGGCGGCCGGCATACCGGTGATCATAGATTCCCCATCGAATCCAGAGAGGGTATTGCCCATGGTAAAGTATCTAGGGGTGCTTTTGGGCAAGGAAGAGAGGGCAGGGGAGATGGTCCGGTTCATAGAACGCTATGAAAACCTGGTCGACGACCGGGTGGGCAGGCTCTCAGCCAAAGATAAGCCTTTTGTCTTCTATGAATGGAGTCGGCCATACTTTTCGGCTGCCAAGGACACACCTGCCCACAACAGCCTCACCAAGGCAGGTGCGATAAACATCGCTGCCCAGGAGCCCATAAAATACCCGACCTTGAGTGCAGAATGGGTGGCTGCGAAAGACCCTGACATTATCGTCCGCATGGCATCTCGTGGAGAAACTCTGGAGGAGATGAAGGCATTGAGGGATGAGGTCCTGGCTAGACCCGGTTTGCGCAATGTCAAGGCAATCAAGGATAAAAAGGTATTCATCACTTCCTGGGGTGTTGCAAGTGGGCTAAGGTCGGTGGTCGGACACCTTTACTGGGCCAAGTGGTTTCATCCGAGGCTCTTCGCCGATATCGACCCCGAAGCTGTTCATAGGGAGATGTTAAAGAAATTTTATGGCCTGGATCTAGAGGGGACTTGGGTCTATCCCCAGTAAGCGAAGAGACTACCCTCGCCGTCCCCGTGGCAGACGTGCGGCCGCCGGGCATTGGTGTTCGCCGTGATCCGGCGGCTACCATGAGTTGATGCTGGCAAAGCCGTGGCAGCTTGGCTAAATGTCCAATAAAATCGGGGCTTATGGGGGATTTCCTATGAAGACAGAGAAAATAGAGGAATTCTATTCGCAGTTTACGGCCCGGAAGGTGCTTTTTCTGCTGTTCCTTTTGGTTGCCGTGGCGGTAAGCCTTCTGGCCGCCACGGTTGTCGGAGCTGCCCGGATAAGCGTGGGAGACTCTTTACGCGTGGTCGCGGCCAGGCTCTTTCCATTCCTGGCTTCCGGCGCCCGTTTGGGGCTCGCGGAGACGGTCGTCATGGACCTGCGGCTCCCCAGGGCGCTCCTTGCAGTGATAGCCGGTATGAGCTTGGCCGGGTCTGGCGCGGCGATGCAAGCGATCCTTCGCAACCCCTTGGCCGACCCATACATACTTGGCATTTCAGCAGGGGCATCCTTCGGGGCTGCTTTTACAATAGTCATTGGCTCGAGCCTATTGGGTGGCAGCCCTGGGTTCTCAGGACTTCTTGGACCCTATGTGATCGTGGGAAGCGCTTTTGTATTCGGACTCATCACCATGTTTCTGATCTATGGGGTGGCGCGGCTGAAAGGCGGAGGCCCGGAGACTTTGATCCTGGCCGGGGTGGCAATTGGCTATCTCTTCTCCGCCGGGGTTTCGGCGCTAAAGTACGTCTCGGGTCACGAGCAATTGAGGGAGATCGTGCTCTGGTTGATGGGGGGGCTTGCGGGGGCCAGGTGGCAAACGATATACCTGCTTCTCCCCCTGGTCTTGGGCGCTCTCGGCTTACTTGTCCGCTATGCTTGGGACCTTAATGCTCTGAGCGCCGGCGAGGAGGTAGCCTCAAACCTGGGCGTGAACGTTCGAATCCTACGCAGGAACTGCGCTATCCTCGCTTCGCTCTTGGCCAGCGGGATCGTGGCCTTTACGGGGATCATCGGGTTCATCGGCCTTGTGTCCCCTCACATCTGCCGGATTTTGATCGGCAACGATCACCGATTTTTGATTCCTTGTTCAGGCCTGATGGGAGCGCTTCTGTTGCTTGGCGCGGATACCCTGGCTCGCACGATAATCAGCCCAACTGAGCTCCCTGTTGGGATCATAACTTCATTGGTTGGAGCCCCATTCTTCCTTTACCTGCTTTTCAAGAGAAGGAGGCAGTGCTGGACGTGAAGCTGTTGATCAAGGACATCTGCTTTAGCTATGGGAGCCACCGGGCGCTTGATAACGTAAGCCTGGAGGTCCATGCGGGAGAGGTAGTGAGCTTAGTGGGCCCCAACGGTTCAGGCAAAAGCACCATGCTTCGTTGCATAGCTCATGTGCTCAAGCCTCAGCAGGGGGCGATCTATTTGGATGGCAGGGAGGCCACCAGGGTCTCCTCCCGGGAGATGGCGAGGCTTTTGGGCTATGTGCCTCAGCTTTCGGTGGAGATTTTCCCGCTTACTGTGTTTGAGGCTGTGCTTTTAGGCAGGAAACCCTATATCACCTGGGGGGTAAGCCAAAAGGATAAAGATGTGGTAGCCCGGGTATTGAAGTTCATGGGGATCGAGGACCTCGCCCCCCGTTTCCTAGATGAGCTGAGCGGGGGCGAAAAACAAAAGGTGTTAATTGCGCGGGCATTGGCGCAAGAGCCCGAGGTGTTTCTATTCGACGAGCCGACTTCGAGCCTGGACATCAAGCACCAACTTGAAGTCCTGGAGGTGATCCGCGGGCTCGCGATCGAAAGAGGGTGTTCAGTGGTCATGGTCCTGCATGATTTGAATCTAGCCTCCCGGTTCTCCGACAA
The DNA here is from genome assembly GCA_013178125.1 of Bacillota bacterium. Taxonomy (NCBI): domain Bacteria; kingdom Bacillati; phylum Bacillota; species Bacillota bacterium. The sequence goes on from JABLXJ010000003.1 coordinate 47,683, forward strand.
GATGCTTCTCTTACGCGGGGGAAAGGTCTTCGCCGCAGGCAGGCCGGAGACGGCACTCACGCCGGAAAATATCGAGGCTGTTTATGGGGTGGAAGCCAGAGTAACTCAAAGCCCTTTCGGGCCCAGCGTGCTCCCCATTCGATCGCTTGAAGCGACACCGGAGGCAGGGACACCCATTAACGCAATGGTTGGTTCGTGAATATCGTCATTTAGTTTATGGATATCAGTGGCTTATGGATATCAGGTTAGTTAAAGAGCGGGGTGTTGGAACTTGTCCAGGAACGGAGCGGCGTACCCCTTTGCGGCCATAGTCGGCCAGGAGAGAATGAAGAGGGCCCTCCTTATCAATGCTGTCAACCCGGCTGTGGGCGGGGTTCTGATCAGAGGTGAAAAAGGAACAGCTAAATCTACAGCAGTGAGGGCGCTCGTTGATATTCTCCCCGAGATCGAGGTTGTAGCCGACTGCAGGTTTGGCTGTCATCCTACGGATCGGTCCATGATGTGCGATGAGTGCCTTGCGAGGATTGAGGCGGGGGAGAGCATACCACGTGGGATGAGGAAGATGAAAGTGGTTGAGCTCCCTGTGGGGGCCACAGAGGATAGGGTCGTTGGCACTCTGGATATCGAGCAAGCGATCAAAAAAGGGGAAAAAGCCTTCGAGCCGGGGATCCTCGCCCAGGCCCACCGCAACGTGTTATATATCGATGAAGTCAACCTGCTCGACGACCATGTCGTGGATGTGCTCCTGGACGTGGCCGCTATGGGGGTTAACGTGGTTGAGCGAGAGGGTGTATCCTATTCCCATCCTGCCAGGTTCGTCCTGATCGGGACCATGAACCCCGAGGAAGGGGAACTCCGGCCCCAGCTTCTGGATCGCTTTGGGCTTGCCGTCGATGTGGCCGGTATCGAGGACATCGCTTCAAGGGTCGAGGTGGTCCGGCGCAGGATCCGCTATGAATCTGACCCAGCAGGATTCGCCGAGGAATGGGCGGCCGAGCAGGCAAGTCTCAAAGAGAGGGTCGTGAAAGCGAAGGAAATCCTTCCAGAGGTGAATATCCCCGAGTCTATGTTGGAACTCATCGCCAGAATAGCCGTGGAAATGGGCGTTGATGGCCACAGGGCTGACATAACCATGATGAAGGCCTCAATGACCTTGGCGGCCCTGGCGGGCAAAAGGGCAGTTACAGAGGAGGAAGTGCGACAGGCAGCCGATTTGGCCCTGCTGCACCGGACGAGACGCAGGCCCTTTGAGGACTTTAAGTTCGACAGTGCGAAGGTCGAGGCCCTCATCCCTGGGAAGGGGAAGCAGGCGTCATGATGGTCAAAGAGCGGATAACATACCCCTTCTCCGCGATAGTGGGGCAGGAGAGAATGAAAAAGGCTTTGATCCTGAACGCCGTCAACCCCTCTATCGGAGGGGTCCTCATCCTTGGGGAGAAAGGCACCGCCAAATCCAGCGCTGTTCGTGCTTTAGCAAGCCTCTTGCCCGAGATAGAGGTCGTTACCGGGTGTCCATACTCCTGCTCGCCTTACAAACCTGAGGAAATGTGTGAAGGCTGTTATCGACGTTGGGCCAGCGGAGAGGAGCTTCCGAGGTCGCGCCGGAGGGTGAGGATCGTCGAACTGCCGCTCAATGCCACAGAAGACCGGCTGATTGGCACATTGAACCTCAAGGAAGCCGTCCAAAACGGCGTCAGGTCCTTTGAACCCGGGCTTTTGGCCGAGGCTAACAGGGGGATCCTCTACGTGGACGAGGTGAACCTCCTCGACGATTATCTGGTGGACGTGCTCCTGGACGTGGCAATAAGCGGAATAAATGTGGTGGAAAGGGAGGGCATCGCCTATAGGTACCCGGCTCGATTTATCCTCGTGGGCACCATGAACCCCGAAGAAGGCGATCTTAGACCTCAAATACTTGATAGATTCGGGCTTTCGGTCGAGGTAGGAGGCATATCCGACCCTAAGGAGAGGGTGGAGGTGCTCCGAAGGCGTGCGGAATTTGAAAGGGACCCGCTCGGCTTCCAAGCGCTTTGGGTCGAGAAAGAGAATGAGCTCTGCCTCAAGATCCTCCAAGCCCAACAATTGTTGCCAGCGGTGACAGTCCCGCCGGTCCTCGTAGAGCTGGCCGTTGAGTTTTCGCTCGGGGCCCGGGTAAGCGGGCATCGGGCTGATGTGGTCATCGTCAAGACAGCCATGACCATTGCGGCCTACGAGGGACGAACTGAGGTTGAGGCGGAAGATATAAAGGAGGCGGCTCAGCTTGTACTGGGCCATCGCTTCAGGGAGGGTAATCCCCCAAGGGAAAAGGAAGAGGATGGGCCAGCCCCCGGAGCGGCGGATGGTGAAGACGAGAAAGAACGCAGAAAGGACGAAGGCCCGTTCTCAGGGCAGGGTGATGAGGGCCGAGATGAGGGTGAGAGCGGGCCGGAGGGCTTGTTCCCTCCATTGTCCTCCGATGGGGAGGTAAGCCAGAACGGAGAGAAGCAAGACGACCGGGACAATGGAGGATCCCCCTCTGAGATCGATCTCCCAAAAACAGAGGAGATGGTCTTCGGCATAGGCGAGATATACCAGGTCAGAAAACTGACCCCTCCGGCAGACCGGATTTTGCGCCGGGGCACAGGGAGGCGCACCAAGACCAGAACAGGAACTAAGCAGGGCCGCTATGTCCGGAGCATAATCCCGCGAGGCGCCCCAACTGACGTGGCCCTTGACGCGACCATAAGGGCCGCCGCTCCCTATCAGCCGAAAAGGGAGAAAGCTGGCCGGGCCATAGCGATCGAGAGCACGGATATCCGGCAGAAGGTGCGGGAGAGGAAGATCGGCAATACGATCCTGTTTCTGGTTGATGCAAGCGGCTCCATGGGCGCACAGAGAAGGATGGTTGCCACGAAAGGGGCCATCCTTTCCCTGCTGGTGGATGCCTACCAAAGGCGGGACAAGGTGGGCCTGGTGGCCTTCAGGGGGGACAAGGCAGAGATACTCCTCAGCCCCACCAGGAGCGTGGAGTTGGCGCACCGCAAGTTGGCCGAGCTTCCCACGGGTGGGAGGACCCCCATGGCTACGGGGCTTGCGGTCGCCTTAAACCTCCTCCATGCTCAAATGGCCAAGGAGGAGGGCACTATTCCGCTTTTGGTATTGATCTCCGACGGGAGGGCCAACGTGGGATTTAATGGAATGGATCCAGTTGAGTCAGCAAAACTGGTTGCTGCAGAAATATATCATTCTGGCATCAAGTCCATCGTCATCGATACCGAGAAGGAGTTTATCAATTTCGGCCTGTCGAGAGAAATATGTGCGGCCCTCGGAGGCTGGCATTTCAAGCTAGAGGAGCTTCGGGGAGATACCATTGTGCGAGCTGTGCGGAAAAGCCTATCATAACGGGAAGGAGTCTGTTACGATAGATGCACTTGGGTGAGCGCAGCCAGTGGGACCCGCGAAGATGCAGATCTATGGTGAGTTAAACATCGAGGAACGTGGTGAAAGATAATGAAGGCGTTCAAGCTCATCTATTTTACTGCCATTGATAATGATCTCCCATCTCTTTCAGAGGCAACGCAAATCCTCGTCCAACGCTACCCGGGCGAAATTGAGGTTATCGCGGCAGTCGGGAATATGTTCGATGCAAAGGAGAAGGAAAGGCTCCTGGCCGCGTGCGGGGGTGCCCAGGTTGCGGTTATTCACCTCCACGGCGGCAAGAAAAGCTGCCCCTGTTTTGATGAGCTGATAGACTACCTAAATGTACATGGGGTGCCGGTGTGTGTCACCGGATCCGCAAGTGAGCTTACAGATGATGACAGAAGCTATTCCACAGTTGCTCCGGAAACCAGAAGGGAAGTGGCCAGGTATATTCGTTACGGAGGCGCCGAGAACTTCGCAGGGCTTCTCCTGTTCCTAGCTAATCACTTCGGCGGCAAGGAGTTTCAAGTCCGGCCGCCGGAGCAGCCGCCCTGGGAGGGGATTTATCACCCCGCATTTTCCCACGATGTTTCTCTGGAGGAATACCTTGAGCGAAACTATGACCCTGGAAGGCTGACTATTGGGCTTTGGTTTCACCGTAGCAATTGGGTTTCGCATAATACAGCCTTTATTGATGCCATCATCAATGAGATCGAAAGGCAGAGGTGTAATTGTCTTCCGGTTTTCATGATGACCTGGAAGGATGTAGACGCCGGCAATCGAGGGGCGGAGTGGATCACGGAGAATTATTTTGCAAGGAATGGCCGCCGACTTATCGATGTTCTGATCAGCCCGTTGATGTTTTCCTTATCTTTGGATGTCGTGGGGGCCAGAGCCATCGCCAAAGAAAACGAGGGCTTTCTTAAAAGGCTTAACGTCCCGGTGATTCAGGCCATCGTCACTCAGAAAAGCCTTGAGGAGTGGCGAAACGATATTCAGGGCATAGGGATCATGGATATAAGCATATCCGTGGCCATGCCAGAATTCGATGGTTGCCTCATCTCCGTTCCGGTTGCAAGCCGCGAATTGTGCGAGATCGACCCCTATACCGGCGCCAAGGTGGTGAAGCAATTACCCATTCCCGAGCGGATCCGGAAGGTTGTGGAGCTTGCCAGAAATTGGGGCAGGCTTTCACACATCCCCAACAGGGAAAAGAAGGTGGCCATCATCTTCCATAATTACCCGCCCCGCAATGATACCATCGGCTCTGCCCACGGCCTCGATTCGCCGGAGTCGGTCTACCTGATCCTCAAGGAAATGGAGGCACGGGGGTATTCCCTGGAAAACATCCCTGGGACCGGGAAAGAGCTAATGGATATGTTGCTCGGGGGACTCACCAATGACCGGCGCTGGATGAGCCCAGAGGAGCTGCAGGCAAAAGCGGTTGATTCTGTATCTAGAGAGCGTTATGAGGGGTTCTTCTCTGCCTTCCCCGTCGAGGCTCAACAGAGGGTGATAGATGGATGGGGAGAGCCCCCAGGGGGGCTCTTTTGCTACGATGGCAAGCTCCTCATCCCCGGCATGGTCTTCGGGAACGTCTTCGTGGGATTGCAGCCACCCAGGGGCTTTTACGATGATCCCTCGAAAATCTATCATTCGCCGGATGTATCCCCGCCCCACCATTATCTGGCGTATTATCGCTGGATAAAGGAGGTCTTCAAGGCCGATGCCGTAATGCACATAGGGAAGCACGGCTCCCTGGAATGGCTTCCGGGCAAAGGTTGCGGCCTATCGGAGAGTTGCTTTCCCGATCTCGCCATCTCCACCTTGCCCAATATTTACCCGTATATCATCAATGATCCCGGCGAGGGCACCCAAGCCAAGAGGCGGAGCTATTGCGCCCTGGTTGACCACCTGATCCCTGTGATGACTAATGCGGACCTGTATGAGGGGACGCTTGCCGTCGAGAACAAGCTGAATGAGTACTATAGGTCCAAGAGCGAGGATCCGGCCAAGATTTCAATCCTGCGAAAGATGATCTGGGAGGAGGTCGTAAGCGCTAATCTCCATCTTGACCTGCGCATGAGCGAAGAAGAAGCCTTTTGTGATTATGACCGGTTCTTAGAACGCCTTCACGCCTACCTGAGCGAGCTCAAGGATACACTCATCTCCGACGGACTGCACGTCCTCGGTAGGCCGCCCGAAGACGACCGCCTGCAAAGCTTCCTGGTGGCCCTCACACGTCTCAAAAATGGGGATGTCCCCTCCCTGCGCCAGGCGCTGGCGGAGCACATGGGCTACGATTATGAGGATATCCTGGCCAACCGGGGCAAGCTCAACCCCGACGGACGGGTAAACGGGGAGATTCTAGATGAGCTCAATGACCTGGCTTTTGCCTTGGTCGGCGAGTATCAAAAGCAGGGATTTAATCCCGCAGCTATCGAGGAGGTCATCGAGACCTGCCTCCACGGGAGAAACGAGAAAATAGCCGCGGTTCTCAGGTATATGAGCGATGCGCTTGTGCCGAAGGTCGCCAGGACCCGTGATGAAATAGAAAACTCCATCGGGGCGCTAGAGGGCAGGTTTGTGCCCCCAGGCCCCTCCGGGTGCCCCACCAGAGGGATGGGTGATATCCTTCCCACCGGTAGGAATTTCTACTCGCTGGACCCGCGTGCCGTTCCTTCGCCCGCGGCCTATGAGGTCGGCAGGAAGCTTGGTGACGCCCTGCTCGAGAAGTACCTGGCGGAGGAGGGGAGGTACCCTGAGAGCATAGGGATGGTGGTCTGGGGAAGCCCCACCATGCGCACCCGGGGGGATGATATTGGCGAGGTCCTCTATCTCATGGGGGTGAAGCCGAAGTGGGAACCCGGCTCCGGACATGTGGAAGGCATTGAGATCATCCCTATCGAAGAATTGGGCCGGCCGAGGATTGACGTAACCCTCCGCATTAGCGGGTTCTTCAGGGATGCCTTCCCTGTCGTCGTCAATCTGATAGATGAAGCTGTCCGCCAGGTGGCCCAGTTGGATGAGCCGGACGAGGTGAATTTCCTGGCAAAACACTATCGGGAGGAAGTAAAAGGCTATCTGGAAGAGGGTTTGGAAGAGCTTGAGGCAAGGGAAAGGGCCAGCTATCGCATTTTCGGGTGCAAGCCGGGCGCCTATGGAGCGGGGGTGAGCGAGGCCATCTTCAGCAAGATGTGGGAGAATGAGCAAGACCTGGCCCGCGTCTACGTCACATGGGGAGGTTATGCTTACACCCAGGCGACTTACGGGCGCACGGTGCCCGACGTTTTCCAAAAGCGGCTTGCGAGGCTGGATGCCACGGTTAAGAACGAAGATAGCCGCGAATACGACATGCTATCAAGCGACGACTTTTATTCATATCATGGCGGGATGATCGCAGCGGTGAAGGCGTTCAAGGGGAAGCTCCCCCAATCCTTCGCCGGTGATTCCTCCGACCCGGACAGGGTCAAGGTGAGGACAGCAAAGGAGGAGACGGCGCACGTATTCAGGGCGCGGATATTGAATCCCAAGTGGATCGAGGGTTTGAAGCGGCACGGATACAAGGGGGCGCATGACCTCTCCATGACGGTGGAGATCGCATTCGGCTGGGACGCTACGGCGGAGGTGCTGGAGGACTGGATGTATGAGGGGCTCGCCCAAAAGTATGCATTGGATAAAGATATGCAGGAATGGATGAGGGAACATAACATCTATGCCCTCCAAAACATAACGGAGAGGCTTCTCGAAGCCATCCAGCGCGGGATGTGGCAACCCTCTCAAGAGATGAATGAGGCGCTTCAAAAGCTATATCTGGAGATCGAAGGGGACATCGAGGGGTTGTCGGGGCAGGTACGGGGGTGAGGCCATCAGTGATAGAACTTGTGAGGCTTCGCAAGCAATACGGCTCGATAGTGGCGGTCGACGGGGTGGACCTTGTGGTGAAGAAGGGCGAGATCTTCGGCTTTCTCGGCCCAAACGGCGCCGGCAAGACCACCACCATACGGATGCTCACCACGCTAACCAAGCCCACCTCGGGATATGCCCTTGTGAACGGCTACGATGTCGTGAAAGAGGCTGTAAAGGCCAAAATGGGCATCGGGGTTGTTCCCCAATATATCAACCTCGACGGTGACCTGAGCGCCGAGGAAAACCTGGAGCTTTGCGGGCTTCTTTACCGAATGGGGAGGGAGGACCGGAGAAAAAGGGCGTCGGAGCTCTTGACTTTTGCCGGCCTTGCGGAGCGGGCGAGATATCCTGTCAAGACATTTTCAGGAGGGATGAAGAGGCGTTTGATGATCGTCTGCGCCCTCATGCACAGGCCGCAGATCCTCTTCCTCGATGAACCGACTGTCGGGTTGGACCCGCAGTCCCGCAGGAGCATATGGGATCTCATCCGGCGGATCAATAGCGATGGAGGGACGATCTTCCTCACCACCCACTATATTGAGGAGGCTGAGCACCTGTGCCATCGTGTAGGAATTATCGACAACGGGAGGCTCATCGTCCTTGATACGCCGCAGAAGATGCTTACGGAGGCAGGCAATTGGGTCGTGGAGATCTACCGTAACGGGGAGACGGAGAGGGCTTTTTTCGAAACCCGGGAGGAGGCCGCTCATTTTGCCGCAGGCTTTCAACAGGATGCTCTCATTCGGAGCGCAAATCTGGAGGACGTTTTCATCAGACTGACAGGAAAGCGCGGGGTAGATTGACGAATATCAACCGCCCCTTGCGCGCTCAGAGCGAAGAGAGGAGACCAGCATGAGTGGAGTATACGCTGTCTTCTGGCGCGAAATGCGGATCTTGCGACAGAGGTTACCCAAAACCATAATCTCTTTTTGCGTTTCACCCCTCTTATTCCTCATCGCCTTTGGCTGGGGGGTGGGGCGAAACCTGACGGTGCAGGGAACCAACTATATGCACTTTATGATTCCCGGGCTCATGGCGCTTGGCAGCATGAACAACAGCTTCAACATCGCCACAGAGATCAACATCGCGAGGTTCTACTTGAGGTCATTTGAGCGGCTGCAAGTGGCCCCGCTCTCGCCGTGGCAGATAGTGCTGGGGGAGGTATTGAGTGGGATGGTCAAGGGCCTGTTAGCGGGGGGCACGATTTACCTTCTCACCCTGGCCTTCGGAATACGCCCCCATCTGAGCTTGCTCCTATGGCTATCGGTCCTGGCAAATACCTTTATGTTTGCCTCTGCCGCCGTGATAACGGCCATGGTGGTCAAGTCCCACGCCGACCAGGCGAGCTTCAATACGTTCTTCATAACGCCCATGTCCTTTCTGGCGGGAACCTTCTTCCCCCTGGCCAGGCTCCCCGAATGGGCCCAATATCTCGCCCGGGCGCTCCCCCTGACCCATGCCAGCAATTGTATTAGGGCAGCGGCCTTGGGGCAGAGGTTTCCCGTGGACTCGTTTGCGGTGATGATTATCTATTCCGCCTTCTTTTTCTTGATGGCGGTGGTGACAGTGAGGCATGCGAGCATTTAAATAAATTGGAGGAGCAGGAATGCAGCTTCTACTCGTCGGGACCAATCATGAGATAGCGCCTGTGAGCATAAGGGAACGGCTCTCTTTCAGCAAATCCGAGTCGAAGAGGGCCCTCGCCGCGCTGATTGCCACCTCCGGTATCTCTGAAGCACTAGTGCTCTCCACCTGTAACCGCGTAGAGGTGCTTGCGGTTTCCAATGACAATGATATTGATTCTGCCGCGGTGAAGCTTTGCGGCTTTCTCGCCCGCCATGGGGGATTTGAAGATAGTGAACTTGACGGATATTTATATACCTATCTCGGCCTGAAAGCGGTGGAGCATGTGTTCCTGGTTGCCGCCGGCCTCGACTCCATGATCCTCGGTGAGGATCAGATCTTAGGCCAGGTCCGGAGCGCCTATGTCAATGCCCTGGAGGAAAAGGCCGTCGGCCCCGTGCTCGACCATATCCTACGCAAAGCCATCCAGGTAGGAAAGAGGGTCCGGAATGAGACGGAAATCGGAAGAGATGGTATTTCCGTAGGTCGTGCCGCTGTAGAGCTGGGTCGTCGCATATTCGGAAGCCTTGCGGGACGAGTCGTGCTTGCGATCGGCGCGGGGGAAATCAGCGAGCTGGTGGTGAGAGATTTGGCGAGGCAGGGGGCAACCTCAGTTGTGGTCGCCAACCGAACCTATGAAAAGGCCTGTGAACTGGCGAAGGCTTTCGGGGGAATTGCTATAAGGTTCGATGGCATCCGTGACTGGCTCGAGAGGGTCGATATAGTCATAAGCTCTACTGGAGCCCCGCACATCGTTATTAAGAAAAGTCAGGTTGAGGGGGCAATACGCCACAGGAATGAGAGGGCTCTCTTTTTCATCGATCTAGCGGTCCCCCGGGATGTGGATCCGGACGTGGGTAAGCTTCCAAATGTATTCTTGTATAACATAGATGACTTGAAAACAGTTATGCAACGAAGCGATGGAAATGGGGGGCAGCCTTTCTTACAGGCCCGCGCCATTGTCGCTGAGAAGACAGAGGAAGTAGAGATGTGGTTCCGAGAAAGGGCCATTATCCCTGTGATTTCGGCTCTCCGGGGGCGGTTCGAAGAGATCCGCAGGGAGGCAGTGGAAGAAGCCTGGCGGAAGCTTCCCCATCTTGGAATCAAAGAGAAGGAAATCATAAATGCAGTCACGATATCGATGATTAACAAGCTTCTCCATGGACCTATCATGGGGCTTAAAAACATATGGAACGCAAAAAGCCCCGGGAAGGAAGACGAGGGGGCATTGCTACATCTCGTCGCGAGACTTCTGGGCCTAAACCATATACACCTCGATGGCCCCCAGGTTAAAAAGCTAGAAACCGGGGTTGAAACCATGGAAGAGGCAAAAGAGAAAGAAGGTGGATCTCACTGGATAAGCGCTACCTCCCTTTAATGATGGATATCTACGAAAAGAAATGCGTAGTCATTGGGGGTGGGCGAGTTGCCGAGAGGAGGGTGAGGGCGCTTCTAGCGTGCCATGGCAAGGTCCACGTGATCAGCCCCGATATAACCGGAGAGTTTGAGAATTGGGTCCAATCGGGCAGGTTGACATGGGAGGCGCGGCGATATATGCCGGGGGATTGTCATGGCGCATTCCTGGTGCTTGCCTGCACCGACGACAGGAAAACTAATGGATTGGTTGCAAAAGAGGCGGGAGAAACAGGAGCCTTGGTTAATGTAGCAGATAGCCCGGATGAGTCGAACTTCATTTTCCCCTCCACAGTACGAAGAGGCGGGTTGACCTTTGCGATTTCAACAGAAGGCAAAAACCCTGCCCTTTGTCGAAGGATCCGGGAGCGGCTGGAGGATATCCTTGATACACAGTATGAGGCAATTTGGGAGATACTTCGGGATGCGGAGGATGAGCGTGAAAAGTCGAGTAATTATCGGCACAAGAGGTAGCAGACTGGCCCTGGCGCAGACGAAGCTGGTTGTGGACTTGCTCTCTCAGATCCATTCAATTGAATTCGTCCTTAAAGAGGTTACGACCAGCGCGGATAAAAATCCGGATGCGCCCCTCTATGAGATCGGCGGGGAGGGCGTGTTCGTCAAGGAGTTAGAAATTCAGCTGCTTTCGGGCGGCATAGATATGGCTGTGCACAGTTTGAAGGATTTGCCCGTCGATTTACCCCAGGGCTTGTTGATTGGAGCCGTTATTTCGAGAGGAGACCCTCTAGATGCGTTTGTGTCGTCCAGATATGAAAGCCTTGATGAATTGCCTCCGAGAGGCAAATTGGGAACCAGCAGCCCAAGGCGCATTGCACAGCTGCGGAGCCTTCGACCTGACCTCGAATTTATCCCCGTTCGGGGCAATATCGAGACTCGCCTTGCGAAGATGGAAAGCCTCGGATTGGACGGAATAATCCTCGCCGCTGCAGGCCTTGAAAGACTGGGCCTCGCACACCTGATAAGGGAGCGCATCCCCTTTGAAATCTGCATGCCCGCGCCCGGCCAGGGTGCATTGGCCATCGAAGTTCGGAGAGATGACCCGGCTCTTTTAGGGATCGTAGCCTCCCTCGATGACCCGATGGCGAGGGCCGCTACTACAGCGGAACGCTCCTTTCTTAAAACACTTGGAGGGGGTTGCCATGCTCCCATTGGGGCGTTCGGCTACGTTGAAAATGGGGAATTAACCTTACAGGGAGTTTTGGCTAGTCCAAATGGGCGAGATATTTTAAGGGGGAAGATAAAGGGCCGGATGGAGGAAAGAGAAAAATTGGGCCAGAGGTTGGCAAAAGAGCTATTGGAGTGCGGCGGTGTCAATATCCTGAAAGGCCTTGGAAAAATTCAACGAAGGTGAGTTCAATGAATTCGAGAATGGGCGAGAAGGGAATGGTCTACCTGGTTGGAGCTGGGCCAGGCGATGCTGGCTTGATAACGGTGAAAGGGCTTGAATGTATTCAACAAGCCCAGGTGATAGTCTACGACCGACTTGTTAACCCGCAGCTTTTAAACAGCGCCCCCGAAGAGGCTGAGCTGATATATGCGGGGAAAGGTCCGGGCTTGAAGGGTTTGAGCCAGGATGAAATCAATTCCCTATTGGTTGAGAAGGCCGCTGAGGGGAAGGTTGTTGTCCGGCTGAAAGGCGGTGATCCCTTTGTCTTCGGTAGAGGCGGGGAAGAGGCAGGGGTTTTGGCAGAGCATGGAATCCCATTTGAAGCCGTGCCCGGCGTGACGTCTGCCGTCGCTGTCCCAGCGTATTCCGGCATCCCGGTGACCGACCGGAGATACGCCTCTTCCGTTGCCATCTTCGCAGGGAGCGAAGCTTCGAACCGGAAAGAAACGCGCACCTACGAATGGCAGGCCACGGGGTCCGCAGATACCCTCGTGTTCCTAATGGGCATGGGCAATCTCGCGGAAATCGTCAAACGCTTGCAGGCAGACGGAAAAGACATCAATACACCCGTTGCCGTAATTCAAGGCGGGACGAGGGCGGAGCAAAGGACAATCGTAGGCAACCTGAATGACATCGTGGAGAAGGTCCGGAAGGCGGGATTCGGCCCCCCTGCTGTAATCGTGGTGGGGGAGGTCGCAAAACTTCGGGAACTCCTGAAATGGCGCGAAAAGAAGCCTCTTTTCGGCCTGCGGATACTTGTGACGCGCTCACGAGAACAGTCTTCCGAATTAAGCCGGCTTATAACCCAGCACGGGGGAGAGCCGCTTGAGTTTCCAACGATAAGAATCAGCGATCCTGAGGATTTGCAGCCCATGGATGATGCTATAGCAAGGATTGAAAGCTACGATTGGATTCTCTTTACAAGCGTTAATGGGGTCAGATGTTTTATGAGGCGTTTGCTTGTTTCGGGTAAAGACGTACGAATGCTTGGCAGCGTCCGCATTGGGGCCATCGGCCCTTCGACTGCGGAGGGTCTTGCGGCCTTTGGGCTGCGGCCCGATCTGGTGCCGAAAACCTATCGTGCCGAGAGTTTGGCATTGGAGCTGAAAGACGATCAGGTGCGTGGCCGTCGATTTCTCCTCCCTCGCGCCGCCGGGGCGCGAGAGGTTCTGCCACAAGCCTTGAGGTCGAGGGGGGCTATTGTGGATGAAGTCGCAGCATATCGCACAACTATCGAAAAAGAAAGCACGCTTAGAAAGGGACTACTTCCCGTCATTTCCATGATGCTTAGCCGGAGGGAGATTCATGTTATTACATTCACGAGTTCCTCCACGGTGAGGAATTTCATTGCATCTATAGGAGGGCAAGATGCAAAACGGCTCCTGGATGGCATAACCATCGCATGTATAGGACCGATAACTGCCGAAGCCGTCCAGGATTTCGGATTAGAGCCCGAGATTGTGGCCGCGGAACATACCATACCAGGGTTGGTTGAAGCCCTTGTTAAATGGGCAGAAGAGAGGAGGAAGTCTCGTGGGGTACCCAATGGTTAGGATGAGACGGCTTCGCGAGAAAGAAGGGATACGAAGGATGATCAGGGAAACCCATTTGACCCTGGATGACCTCGTATACCCGCTTTTCGTGGCGCCCGGCGAGCGTGTAAGAAAAGAAATACCCTCGATGCCGCGGAACCATCACATCTCCGTGGACTTGATCAGCGAGGAGGCGAAAACCCTTTATGATCTAGGGATCCCTGCCGTCATTCTCTTTGGATTACCGGAGACTAAGGACCCCTTTGGGAGCGAGGCATGGCATGAGGACGGGATAGTGCAGCGAGCTGTTCGGGCTATAAAGAAGGCCGTTTCCGACCTGGTCGTAATCACAGACGTCTGCCTGTGTCAGTATACCAGCACGGGGCACTGCGGACTTGTGGATAGCTCCGGGACCAGGATCGAAAATGACCCTTCCTGCGGGCTTTTGGCGGAGGTGGCCCTGTCTCATGCCCTCGCGGGTGCGGACATCGTCGCGCCGTCGGATATGATGGACGGGCGAGTCCAGGCGATCAGGAGGAAGCTGGACGATGCAGGTTTCCCCCATGTCCTGATTCTTTCCTATGCCGCCAAGTATGCCTCGAGCTTTTACGGCCCTTTCCGGGAGGCGGCGGATTCGGCCCCTCAATTTGGGGATCGCCGCTCGTATCAAATGGATCCCGCCAACAGCGACCAGGCTCTGCGTGAGGTGGAGCTGGATCTCGACGAGGGGGCGGATATTGTGATGGTCAAGCCCGCCCTGGCTTACGGGGATGTGATCCGCAGGGTCAAAGATAGGTTTCGGGTGCCGGTTGCCGCTTACAATGTAAGCGGGGAGTATGCCATGATAGAGGCGGCCGCCGAAAGAGGGTGGATAGATAGGAGATCGACCGTTTTGGAGGTATTGACCTCATTAAAAAGGGCAGGGGCGGATATCATTATTACCTACTATGCCAGGGATGTAGCACGATGGCTGCGCGACGGCTAAGAGATTTGAAATACCGGGGGGTGTTTTTGGCTTTAGTGAGGAATGAAGAGGGGAGACAAAATGGTGAATGAGAATGGGGGATTAAGCGCAAAATCCCGGTCGCTTGAGCTATACGCCGAGGCTGAGCGGTATATCCCAGGCGGCGTCAATAGCCCGGTAAGGGCGTACAAGGCTGTGGACATGCATCCTTTGTTCATAGATAGGGGAGAGGGTTCGAGAATCTATGATGTGGACGGGCATTCCTATATAGACTACGTTTGCTCCTGGGGGCCATTAATTTTGGGCCACGCTCATCCTAAGGTCGTGGAGGCCATTAAGAAGGCTGCCGAGAAAGGGACGAGTTACGGGGCGCCGACTGAGCTTGAAACCAGGCTTGCGAGGCTTATCGTTGAGGCTGTGCCGTCCATCGAAAGGGTGAGGATGGTCAATTCCGGGACTGAAGCGACGATGAGCGCATTGCGTGTGGCAAGAGGCTACACGGGACGAAACAAGATAATCAAGTTTGCAGGCTGCTATCACGGCCACGCTGACAGCCTCTTGGTAAGCGCTGGATCTGGGGCAATCACGCTGGGCATACCGGGGAGCGCTGGCGTAACGCAGAATGCAGTAAGGGATACTATCGTGCTCCCCTATAATGATCTCGCTCCTGTGGAAGAGGCCTTCAGTCAATTCGGGGAGGATATCGCTGCGGTCATTGTTGAGCCGATAGCAGGAAACATGGGGCTCGTCTTGCCGAAAATGGGCTACCTAGAAGGTCTGAGAAGGATAACGCGAGATCACGGTGCGTTGCTCATCTTCGACGAGGTCATTACGGGGTTCAGAGTCGCGCCTGGCGGGGCGCAGGAGCTTTACAACGTGGCACCTGACCTGACGTGTCTTGGAAAGATCATTGGTGGCGGCCTGCCAGTGGGGGCTTACGGAGGCAAGAAAGAGATCATGGGGGTTTTGGCTCCATCAGGCCCCGTATACCAGGCCGGAACCCTTTCGGGGAATCCCCTTGCAATGGCAGCAGGAATTGCTGTACTGGAGCTTTTGCAAGATAGACGCATATACGAGGAACTTGAAGGGAAAACATCATACCTCCTTAGCCAGATATCGGATTTTGCAAGCAAAAACGGCATACCTGTATATATAACTCGGGCTGGTTCCATGTTTTGCGTTTTCTTCACCCACGGCGAGGTCTTTGACTACGACACGGCCAAGACAGCTGATGTCCGGGCGTATAGCGACTTCTTTAAGATCATGCTCAAAGAAGGGATCTACCTTGCCTCTTCTCAGTTTGAGACCGCATTCTTGTCGGCAGCGCATTCTGAGGAGGATGTAGAGCGTACGGTAGCTGCCTATAAACGGGCATTGATCAAGGTCGCGGCCACCATGGGCCCCTAGCCACGGGCATTGACTTCGAGAAACACGGAAAGACCCCTAAAAAGGAAGGCTGGAGAAGAAGGATGCTCGAGCCAGTCAGACAAAATGGACGTCTTTTGAGGAGGGGCTACACCACCGGCACCTGTGCCGCCGCGGCTGCCAAGGCCGCGACCCGCATGCTCTTTGAAGGTTGCCCCCTCAAGGAGATAGAGGTGGCCCTTCCAGCAGGCAGCTCGCTTACACTGCACCTCATTGATGTCAAGATAGGGGACGGATACGCCATGTGTGGCGTGGTTAAGGACCCAGGGGATGATCCTGACGTGACAAGGGGGCTTACGATCTATGCCGAGGCGAAGCACGCTGAGGCTAAAGGATATGACAAAGGGCCCGGTGCGGGGAATGGCGTTAGCCACAAGATGGATGATAGTACTAGGGGGGGTGATAGCACCAGGATGGCCGATAGGATCCTCGTGCGGGCTGGCGAAGGAATAGGGATCGTCACAAAGCCGGGGCTCAAGGTGCCGGTGGGACAGCCGGCCATCAACCCGGTTCCGATGCGGATGATCGAGTCCGAGGTTAGCAAGGTTTTGCCGGAGGGAGAGGCCGTTGAGATAACCCTCAGCGTGCCGGGGGGCGCAGAGGTGGCGGCGAGGACCTTCAACCCGCGCCTGGGCATCATTGGGGGCATTTCGATCCTGGGCACAACCGGAATTGTCGAGCCGATGTCGGAGGAGGCTTTCCGAGAGTCCCTCGCCCTTGAGATCAGCCAGGCGGCCGCGAGCGGGCGAAAGACACTGGTTTTGGTGCCGGGTAAAACCGGCGAGAGGGCGGCCGTAGAGAAATTTGGCCTTCCCCATGATGCCGTCGTGGAGATGAGCAATTTCGTAGGTTTTATGTTAGAGGAGTGTGTGCGGCAAGGTATCAGCCACGTTCTTCTCTTGGGCCACCATGGTAAATTAGGGAAGGTATCTGCCGGCATCTTCAACACCCATAGCAGGGTCGCGGATTGCCGTCTTGAAGTGCTCGCAGTTCACGCTGCCCTCCTCGGCGCAAGCCGCCACGTTGTGGCGGCCGTAATGTCGTCGAACACGGCCGAGGCGGCGGTGGACATCTTGAGGGCAAATGGGCTTATGGAGGTTTTCAATGTCGTTGCCAAACGGGCAAGCGAGAGGGCGATGGAATTCACAGGCAACAAGTTGAGTGTGGGATGCGTGTTGTTGTCGCTCTCAGACGAGGTGCTCGGGTTCGATGAGAACGCCGGGGAAATGGCGGAAATGCTGGGGTGTCCGGGAGATGTCTTTTATAAGTATAAGGCACCGGCAAGGCCCGCGCGGGCAAACAACAAAACGACCAGGGGAAATGCCAAAAGGCCTCGTTGCGTTTACGTGATCGGGATCGGGCCGGGATACCGGGATTATCTCCTGCCTGTAGCGCGGCGGACGGCCGAGGAGTGCGATGTCCTGGTCGGCGGCAAAAGGGCCCTTGAGCTATTCAGCTACCTGGAGGGCAAGGAGAAAAGGGAGATCCGCGGCAATCTGGAAGAAGTTGCGACTTTCATTAACGAGAAACGGCAAACAGAGACAGTTGGGGTGTTGGCTTCCGGCGACCCTGGCCTATATAGCATCCTCGGTTTCCTCTGTGAATGGGTACCGAGGAATGAAATAGAGGTGATCCCCGGCGTAAGCTCCGTACAACTATGTTGCGCCCGGGCAAAGATCGCATGGAATGATTTGAAGGTTATAAGCCTTCATGGCCGGGGGCCTGACGGGCTCGTAGAGGCTATTTTGGCCAACCCGAAGGTGGCGATCTTGACCGATAACAGGTTTACGCCTCCGAGGATCGCAAGGTTTCTCTTGGAGAATGGGGTCGGGAACAGGAGGGTGATAGTCGCGGAGAACCTATCGTATCCAAAAGAGCGCCTGATAGATGGGAACCTTGAGACTCTCGCTCATGAACATAGCCTCGGCGGCAATTGTGTGATGGTGGTCGGGGATGTGGGGGATTGAGAGGGGTGGCATGAGATGCATCAGAGAATAGCGTGGCATTACTCTACGCCGGGCATCCCGGACGACTGGTTCATCCAGGGCGGGGTGCCAATGACCAAAGCCGAAGCGAGGACTATTACGCTTTCGAGGGCAAGATTAAAGAGGGATA
Source organism: Bacillota bacterium (assembly GCA_013178125.1). Taxonomy (NCBI): domain Bacteria; kingdom Bacillati; phylum Bacillota; species Bacillota bacterium. The sequence continues at coordinate 65,471 of JABLXJ010000003.1, forward strand.
GCATCATCTACGATATCGGGGCGGGGACGGGCTCCATTGCCGTTGAGGCGGCCCTTCTGGCCCCACAGGGCCAGGTTTTTGCCGTAGAGAGGAACCCGGAGGCAATAGGGTTAATCCGACAAAATGCGATCAGATTCGGCGCAGGGAATCTGGAGATCATTGAGGGAGAAGCCCCCGGGGCATTAAGCGACCTGTCCCCCGCTGATCGGATCATCATTGGAGGGAGCGGTGGACACCTGAGGGACATCCTGTGCGTTGCCAGGGAAAAGCTGCTGGACGGAGGGCGGCTCGTCATAAATTCCATAAGCCTTGAGACCTTCTGCACGAGCCTTGAGGCGCTACCCTGGGAGGGGCTTTGGATCGCGGATATCTGCTGCGTGACGGTGGCCAGGGTCGCCGGGATCGAGGAGGTAAGGATGTGGCAGGGCCTCAACCCCGTTTATATCATCACGGCAGTAAAGGGTAAAGAGGAGGCCCAAAGGTAGAGCATCCGCGCGGCGGAAATGGTGATGAAGAGGGGTGAGAGGAGTGAGAGGAAGGCTTTACGGCATCGGAGTAGGACCGGGAGACCCGGAACTCCTCACCATGAAGGCATACAGGATCTTGAGCGAGGTAGACGTGGTTGCATCGCCCGTATCCTCTCAAGATCGGGAGGGTATCGCGCTTTCAATTGTTGAAAAAGCTTTAGGCAGGCAAGTCAACCGGCTGGAGCTGGTCTTCCCCATGACCCGTGAAAAAAAGGAACTAGAGCTACATTGGGGGACGGCTGTAAGCAAGATGCTTGAGAAACTTGATGCAGGCCAGGACGTGGCGTTTGTTACGCTGGGCGACCCGCTCCTTTACAGCACTTATTGTTACGTGGTTCGGAGGCTGAGAGGATATCCTGATATTCAGATAACCACTATCCCCGGGATCACGTCATTTTCGGCGTGCACTGCAGCCTTCAACGTGCCCCTTGCCGAGGGTGATGAGACGGTGGCTATTCTGCCGGGTATGGGCGACCCCTCCCAACTTGAGGAGGCTCTCCGAAGCTTCGACAATATCATATTGATGAAGGCGGCAAGTAACTACGACCAGATAGTGAGGTTGCTCGCGGAGCTCGGGCTTTCTGGGAATTGCCTCTTTGCCAGCCGCCTGGGCCACGGAGACGAGCTCTTAAGTACCGATGTTGCTCATCTGGGTGGGCAAAAGAAGGATTACCTCTCGCTCATGGTCGTTAAGCGAAACCCTTATGACCTTCTCAAGAGTTCCAACGGCACGGCGACGGGCTGCGATTGAACATGAGAATCAGGGTAGGGGGAATCGGGGCAGGCGAGTTTCATGCAGGGGGGAATAAGGGAATTGAAAGCGAAGGTTTACTTCATCGGGGCAGGCCCGGGCGATCCTGATCTCTTGACGATAAAAGCCAAAAACATACTCGAGGCGGCGGATGTTGTCATCTACGCCGGCTCGCTGGTCAACCCCGAGATTCTTCGCTATGCCAGGAAGGATGCGAAGGTTTACAACAGTGCCGGGATGACCCTTGAGGAAATCGTGAGGGTGATGGCTGAAGCTGTCCGGGAAAGGAAGGTGGTGGCGAGACTCCATACAGGTGATCCCAGCCTTTACGGGGCCATACAGGAACAAATTGATTGGCTTGAGGAAGATGGCATCCTTTGTGAGGTTGTCCCCGGGGTAAGCTCAATGTCTGCTGCGGCTGCCTCCCTAAAGAGGGAGTACACCCTGCCGGGCGTCTCCCAGACGATGATTGTCACGAGGCTCTCGGGCAGGACATCGGTGCCCGGGGAAGAAAGGCTTTCATATCTTGCAAAACATGGGTCAAGCATGGTGATCTTCCTGAGCGTTCATATGATTAGGGAAGTCCTCGAACAATTGCGTGCAGGATACAGCCCTGAAACGCCTGTGGCGGTAGTTTACAAGGCCTCATGGCCCGATGAACAAATCATTCGCGGCAGATTGAAGGATATAGCGGAAAAGGTGGAGGCTGCCGGGGTTGGACGCACCGCATTGATCCTCGTGGGAGATTTTCTCGAGTGCAAGCATGACAAGTATGAGAGGTCGAAACTCTATGATGGGGATTTTGAGCATACCTTTAGGGGAAGAGTGTGAGGGGCGTTCTGGCTGAATTTCGGCTGAATGAAGAGGAATGCTGGTGTCATGGAGATAGACGGAAGAAAGCGGATAGGGGTTATAGCCTTAACCAAACATGGGGCAATGGTTGGGCGTCGGATTCTGGATTCCCTGGGAGAGGAGGATGCGGTGCTCTTCCTTCCAGGCAGGGCACGGGGGCCTTTTAATGATCCCCTACTTTTTAGCGACCTCTTTAGCGATTTTGAGATACGCCTCTTCGAAAAGGGGCTCCACCACCTGGTGGCGGAGGTTTTTGGGGGGACATACCGCGCTCTCATCTTCGTCATGGCGGTTGGTATCGTTGTGAGGGTGATTGCTCCCTACATCAAGGATAAGAGAACCGATCCCGCAGTAATTGTGGTAGATGAAGGGGGGCACTTTGCTATCAGCCTTCTCTCGGGACACCTGGGAGGCGCAAATGACCTGGCGCAAAAGGTCGCGAGGGGGATCGGAGCCATGCCCGTCATTACGACAGCTACCGACGTCTGGGGCAGGCCCGCTGTTGATGTTCTTGCCAAGAAATTCGCCATGGGAATCGAGCATTTTGAGGACCTCAAGCATATCAATGCCGCAATTGTGAACGACGAGGGTATACAGATCATAGTAGACTCCGGCCTGGAGCTTCCCCCTGAATGGAAAGGATGGGATATTACGAGATATGCCAATGTCAAGACTTTTTCCAATGGAGCCTTTGATGGGCCTATCTATGATGGGTCCATCTATGAGGGATCCTCAGTCCGGGCTTTGCCCAGGGTTATTATCACAAACAGGGTTGTAACCGGGTTGCCTCAGTTGCCTCAAAATCCTTACATCATCTTGCGCCCCAAAAACATAATCGTCGGGCTTGGCTGCCGGCGTGGGGCGAAAGGGGAGGCCATCATAGATGCGGTTTTGCGGGCTCTGGACAAGACGAGCCGAAGCGCGATGAGCATTAAGCATCTGGCCACTATCGACATAAAAAAGGATGAGCCGGGGCTTAAAGAGGCGGCCCGCCACTTCGATGTGCCGCTTCGAATCGTTGAAAAGGGAAGGATATTAGAATGTGAAAATGACTTTGCGACTTCGAAGTTCGTGAAGGAGAGGATAGGGGTGGGGAGCGTATGCGAGCCGGCTGCGGTCTTGAGCGGACGCCAGGCGAAATTAATCCTGCCGAAAACGATAATGAAAGGGATCACCGTGGCTGTGGCAGAGGAAGGATCGCTGTGGTGGGAATCGGGCCCGGAGACCTTGCCCACATGAGCTTTAGGGCGAAGGAAGCGATCGAGGATGCCGAAGTGGTCGTGGGATACCGGACTTACTTGGACCTTATTACGGAACTGATCGCTGGCAAGGAGGTTTTAGCCTCCGGAATGACCCAGGAGGTGGAGCGATGCAGGCAGGCGCTTGATCGTGCATTGCAAGGCAAGCGGATTGCCCTCGTGACCAGCGGCGACCCAGGTATCTATGGCATGGCCGGGCTTATCCTGGAGATGGTTCACAAGGAGGGGATGCGCCTTCCTGTAGAAATAATCCCGGGGATCACCGCAGCCCTAGCCGCAGCTGCCTCCCTTGGGGCTCCCCTGATGAACGACTTTGCGGCCATCAGTTTAAGCGACCTCATGACCCCCTGGGAGATAATCGAAAGGCGTCTTGCGGCTGCTGCTGAGGCTGACTTTGTTACAGTATTATATAATCCCAGGAGCTCCACACGTAGGGAGCAGCTAGCCAGGGCACGCGAGATTTTCTTAAGGTATAGGGACGAAAATACGCCGGTTGGTGTGGTTAGAAACTGCAAACGGGGCGACGAGGAGATAAATATCCATTGCCTGCGCGATTTCCTTGATTTAAGGATTGACATGTTAACCACAGTTATAATAGGTAATTCCACCACGTTCACCTTTGATAAATTCATGATTACGCCCAGGGGCTATCGCCTGTAAGTCGGGAAGAAAGGTTGTCGAGGGGCATGATTTGGGTTTTAGCAGGCACCAGAGATGGCAGGGAGATAGTGAACCTATTGTGCAAGAAAGGTTACCACGTCCTGGCGAGCACCGTTACTTCATATGGGGAGGCGCTAGTCAAGGGGGAATTCGCCGATAGAAGGGTCGACATGAACATGGAGATAGAAATGGATGCATCCGGGCCCTGTAATGGATGTAAGACCCTCATGGGCGCTCTGGACCTTCATGAAATGGTGCGGGTGATTCGGGAGGAGGGGGTCGATTGGGTTATTGATGCCACGCATCCCTTCGCCGAAGAGGTATCAAAGAATGCCCAGCGGGCGTGCAGGGAAACCGAGGCCAGGTATGTTCGTTTTGAAAGAGATAGGACTACCTTGCCGCTGGACGATGCACCTATGAGTGGCATGCTTATCAAGGTAAATACTGCCTCCGAGGCAGCCGAAAAAGCCGTAGAGTGTGGCGATGTTATTTTTTTAACCACAGGCAGTAAGACTCTGGATGTATTTGTCAAGCGGGCTTTTGAAAAGAAGAAACGAGTCATTGCAAGGGTGCTCCCTGATGCTGACGTTATTCGGAGATGTCTTGAATTGGGGCTCCTGCCGCGGGATATAGTCGCCATGCAGGGGCCATTCAGTAAAGAGCTGAATAAGGCCCTTCTTCAAGAATACAACGCCTCGGTTATGGTAACGAAGGAAAGTGGGCGGGTGGGTGGGACGGATACAAAGATAGCGGCAGCCCTGGAACTCGGGATACCAGTGGTTTTGATAGAAAGGCCCGAGGTGAATTATGAGCGCGTGATAACCAGCTACGAAGGGATCTTAAGCCTCCTGGGATATGGGGATTTCATGACGGGGAGTGTATAACGGCGGGTGTATAAAAGTTGAGGGGTGAGAACGGGTAATGAAACAAGTGATAAGCGAAGTCGGCGAACCAAGAGCAATCGAAGAGAGGAGTATGCAAATTATCGGGAAGCTTCTCGAGGGACGAGAATTGCCTCCCGGCGAGGAATCTGTGACAAAGCGTGTAGTTCATGCCACAGCCGACGTGGAATACGCAGATCTCTTACAGTTCCATCCGCATGCTGTCGGGGCCGGCCTTGAGGCTATCCGAGCAGGGTACAGCGTCGTGGCCGATGTTAACATGGTCAAAGCGGGCATCAACAGCGCAAAGCTCAGGGTCTATGGGGGTGAAGTTCGGTGCTTTGTCGCCGAGCCCAGAGTGGTAGAGGAGGCTCAAAGAAGGGGAGTGACCAGAGCAAGGGTGGCCATGCGGTTTGCCGCGGAAGATCCTGATAACAGGATTTATGTGATCGGCAATTCGCCTACGGCGCTTTTCGAGCTATGCGACCTCATAGCAAAGGGGAAGATCTCGCCCGCGTTGGTGATCGGGACCCCGGTCGGCTTCGTCGGAGCTGCCGAGTCGAAAGGATTGCTTACCACCCTCGAGATCCCTTATATAATTACGAGGGGACCCAAGGGGGGCAGTAGCGTGGCTGTTGCAATCTTTAATGCATTGCTCTATATGCTGAATTAGCTTTTATCTTTAACCTGATCTTTCGTAGCTACTCAATAGATATCTGAAAAACCCAGTGAAGTTTTGTAAACTAACTTAGGGAGGAGCACGGCCACTTTTATGGATATTCCTCGCATTGTTATCGCGGGCACCCACAGCGGTGTAGGCAAGACTACCATCTCGGTCGGTCTGATGGGCGCATTCAGGCAGAAGGGGTTTACCGTCCAGGGGTTCAAGGCGGGCCCTGATTTCATAGACCCGGGCTACCATACTGTTGTCACGGGCAGGATCTCCCGGAATCTAGACACCTGGATGGTGGATCCCAATGTGAATCTGGAGCTATTCCAAAAGGGAGCCACCGGGGCTGATATCTCAGTTATCGAAGGCGTAATGGGGCTCTACGATGGAGTAAGCGCTAGTGATGAGCGAGGGAGCACTGCCCATCTCAGTAAGGTATTGGCAAGCCCCGTCGTGCTGGTTGTAAACGCCGAGAGTCTGGCCCGCAGTGCAGCGGCTATTGTTTTGGGGTATATGCACTTCGATCCCGATGTAAGGATAGCAGGGGTGATCCTCAATCGGGTGGCAGGCCCGCGACATTACGAGATGGTCAGGGATGCCATTGAATCTAAATGCAGGATCCCAGTTGTGGGCTGGCTTAAACGAGACCAAGAACTCGAAATGCCGGAGCGCCATCTAGGGTTGGTGCCTGCGGGGGAGCGAGGCGATCTTTCGGACCTCTTTAAGAAGCTCGCAGCGAGGATAGCGGAGGGTATCGATCTCCAGGAGCTTATCAGGATAGCGAAGTCCGCTCCTAAACTTCAACCGGTTGAGTTCCCTCCAACATTATCCCCTATCCCAATTGGAGCCCGGGCAAATCCTGTGCGAATAGCAATCGCCAGGGACGAGGCTTTTTCATTCTACTATCAGGACAACCTTGACATGCTGTGCAGTCGAGGAGCTGAGCTTGTTGAATTCAGCCCCTTACGAGACCCAGGCCTGCCCTGTGACGTCGCTGGGATATACATCGGTGGAGGCTTCCCCGAGGTCTTCGCCGCCAGCCTCGCCGCCAACGAACACATGAAAGAGTGCATCCGGGCGGCAGATCGCCAGGGTATCCCGATCTATGCCGAGTGCGGCGGTCTAATGTATCTAAGCCAGGCCATTATTGATCTTGAGGGAAGAAGCTACCCGATGGTTGGCCTCCTCCCCGTGAAGGTGAAGATGCAAAAACGCCTGGCAGCGCTCGGATATGTAGAGGTGATTGCTAGGGAGGATAACATCCTTATGAATGCGGGGGAAAGGGCGCGGGGACACGAGTTTCACTACTCCGACCTGATCAAGGTCGATGTTGATCCAAGGATACATAGGGCTTACATATTTCAAGGGAAGAAAGAGGGAAGGGAGGAGGGGTTTGCCCGCGATAACCTCCTGACAGCATACACCCATCTGCATTTTGCCTCCAACCCTCGCCTTGTGGATAATTTTCTCAAAAGATGTAATCAAAAGGCGTAAAAGGCATAGTGGCGTTATGGGCGAGCATCAGGGTTGAGTTTCGCTGGCATCAGTAGTAAGGCCCCATTCGTCTTGTGAACGTGGAGAAAGACGAATATAATATTCTCGGTGGCGGGATGGTCGGATGCTACGTGTATGGGGCATCTACTTTTGGTACAGGAAGGAGTTGATGAGGTAGCCGAAATCGAGCAGACTAAGAGAGGGTAGACTAAATAACACAAGAGAGGATAAAGGTTCAGGAGGTGGGCCATGAAGAATCAGGTGAGGAAATTGGCGGAGGTAGGAGTGATCGCTGCCGTATATGCTGCGCTGGTATATCTGCTAGCGCCGATTTCTTTTGCACTCCTACAATTTCGGGTAGCCGAGGTGGTCAAATCCTTGGCTATCTTCAGAAAGCATACGATCTGGGCTATGGGAATCGGGGTAGCTGCTGCTAATCTTGCCAGCCCTTATGTCGGGATTTGGGAGCTGGCATGGATGCCAGCCATGAACCTCGTTGGCGGATACATTGCATGGTTTGTGGGCACCAAAACCACCCCATATGCTGGCGCGGCTTTTTTTGCTGCATGGATCTCCCTTGCAGTAGGTATTATGTTAAAAACAGTGTTAGGCTTGCCATTTTGGCCCACATTTGGCACTATCTTGGTTCCAGAGGCCATACTTGTAATAGGTGGGGTCCCCATTATGCGTTGGGTATCAGAGAGGATGAGTGACTGATGGATAAATATAGTCAAAAGCGTTTTGACGTGCTTAAAGAAGATGCCATAGACCGAGAAGCGCTGGAGGCGATAGATTACGCTTATCCTGGCAAAGAGATAGTCGTGGAGTATTTCACCGAGGAATTTACCTCAGTATGTCCTTGGTCGGGTTTGCCTGATTTCGGACGGCTCAGCATAAAATACGTGCCCGATAGGTTGCTAATTGAACTTAAATCCCTCAAGTATTACTTGCTTTCCTATAGGCAGGTGGGGATTTTGCAAGAACATGCGGTAAATCAAATCCTCCAGGACCTCGTGGTGATATGCCAGCCCATCAAGATGACGGTGGAAATGGAGTTTAGCCCACGAGGCGGCATTGGAACCAAGGTGACTGCTTCCTATGAGCGTAAGAAGGGGTAATGGAACGGAGCGCGTTTCGTAGACCGCCCGCCACTTATTTAAGTAGTTAGCAGGAAGAGGCAAAATTTCTTTTTAAAGGGCTTGACAGCCAGTGCTTGTCGATAGTATATTTATTGTGAAAGATTGAGAATGATTCTCAATATAACAGTTTATAATAGTTTATCTTTGGAACCGGTAAGGATTTTTGTTTCCCCATAAGTTAGGCATACCTAACTTATAATGCGTTTATTGAAGAAGGTGAGGGTGTGAGCGAGGCCTACGTCATATCTACGGCTATGCAGGATTACCTGGAAACTATTTTGGAACTTTCAGAGAAAAAGGGCTTGGTAAGGGTTACGGATATAGCCGCCAAATTAGGTATCGCCAAGGCCAGCGTGAATCAGGCTATCCACAGCTTGAAGGGCCTCAAGCTGGCAAGACATGAGCGATATGGCCCGATTGAGCTTACTTCGAAAGGCCGAGAACATGCAGTCAAGATTCGCCGCAGACACCAGCTTCTGCGTAAATTCCTGATCGAGGTCCTGGATGTTGATCCTAAAACTGCTGAAAAGGACGCTTGCTTGATGGAACACGTAATCAGCCCGGTAACGCTGGAGCGGCTGATAGAATTCCTGGAGACGATGAGCTCCTCAAAGGAGATGCTTACCAACGGCGAGGTCGAGGCCTCAAAGAAAGCCGAGAAAATAGCAACTGAAAAGGGGATTTTAAAAATGGGTGCGATCAATAAGACTAATGTTCCTGATGTTCGGGCGCTGAGCGAGCTCAAGCCGGGCACTAGAGGAAAGGTGATCCGCATCGTAGGCACAAGGGAAGTGCGGCGCCGAATCCTCGATATGGGCGTGGTCCCCGGAGCAAAGATAGTGATTGAAGGGGTGGCGCCGTTGGGCGATCCTATCGAGGTTATGGTGAAGGGTTATCATCTGAGCCTTCGCAAAAATGAAGCGGCGGATATTTTTGTTGAACTATTGTAATGCTCTGTGGATGCGTCCACGGGCCATAATATGTACTGGGTAACTATGGTGGGTTATAGCGAGATCGAGGTGTTTTTAGAGTATGGAAAATGGCGCGTTACCTCTTAGTTTTTTACCGACAGGTCGAGATGCTACCATCAAAGATGTCCTTGGTGGCTTCGGTCTCCGTCGAAAGCTAACGGAGCTGGGAGTTGTACGGGGGCGGCTCATTCGCGTTGTTCAGAATGATTTCGCCGGTCCGATAATTATTTCAGTGGGAGATGGCCGCCTGGCCCTTGGACGCGGGATGGCTCAAAAAATAATAGTGGAAGAGCTAAATGGCAAAAGAGCTGCATTTGATGATCCCAATTAGATAACTAATGAAATGCTGAGTAACATTCGTTTTAATTTTAATTCCTGGATTTCCCTAAATGGTTTATTGGGTTATTGTTTTTTGGGATACTATGTTAGGTCAGCCTAACAAATTTGCGTGGGAGGGAACACCTGTGGAAGCAAGGGCGAAGACGGGAACTGAGAAGGAGATTGTACTTGCTTTAGCTGGCAATCCAAATTCGGGAAAGACGAGCATATTCAATGATCTTACTGGTGCACGTCAGCATGTGGGGAACTGGCCTGGCGTTACGGTCGAAAAGAAGGAAGGAAGCCTTACCTACCAGGGCGAAACCATCCGTGTTGTGGATTTACCGGGGACTTATAGCCTTGGCGCTTATTCTGAGGATGAGCTGATAGCCCGGAACTTCATTCTTTTTGAAAGGCCTGATGTAGTGATCAATGTGGTTGATGCTTCAAACATTGAGCGCAACCTCTACCTGACTATCCAGATGTTGGAGATGGGTGCGAACGTCGTGATCGCCTTGAATATGTTCGATGAGGCGAAGGCGCGCAAAATCGAGATCGATGTAACAAGGCTCTCAGAGCTCTTGGGCGTACCCGTGGTGCCGACAGTAGCTACAAAAAATGAGGGAATTAAAGAGCTCATTTCTGAAACTGTAAAAAGAGCAAGGGAAGCTCGCCCCAAACCATTAAAAGTGAGTTACGGGGGGAAAATGTAGAATAAGAGTTACAAATAAAATGTAGAATAAATCAGGGTGTTAGAAAGTCGGACATGATTTTCGTGGCTTGATCTTCTAAGTGCATGCCTTCCATACGCGTGGGACTTCCGGAGTCAAAGGTCTCCCTGTCGGAAGAGATTCACTTCAGACTTGGAGGGGAGCGAAAGCCTGGTCGGGGGAGACCGGTTGACATGAGTTAACATGCATCGTTAAAGAGTGTTGAGTTTTCCGACCAGGCAAGGAATAATATGGGGACTCGAGTGATTCTCGGATCGAGTGGTCTTTCTGTCAGCCCTATATGTTTCGGTACATGGCAGCTATCTCCTAGGTTTTGGGGCGCACAATCGGAGGGAGAGATTATATCTGCAATACATCGGGCTTTCGAGGTGGGCGTCAATTTCTATGACACAGCAGATGCCTATGGAGATGGCCTTGCTGAGACTGTCCTTGGTAAAGCGGTCAAGGCATTACCTCGTGACCAGGTAATAGTGGCCACCAAGGTATATCATCATTTCTATCCCGATGGGCATAGGCATCCGGATCTTTCGCGCGACTATATCCTCAAGGAATGCGAGGCAAGCCTTCGTCGCCTGCAGATGGACTACATCGACCTCTATCAGTGCCATGCCTTTGATCTGATCACGCCACTGGAGGAAACCACCGATGCACTGGAAAAACTGAAAAAACAGGGCAAGATTCGTGCTTATGGGGTAAGCAACTTTACTGTTGAACAACTGCGCCTCGCGCGGAAGTATGGCGATTATGTAACCATCCAGCCTGATTATGATCTATTAAACACCCACATCGAGAAGGACCTTTTACCATATTGCCAATCAGAATCCATTGGGGTGTTGACATATAGTTCTTTACATCGGGGATTGCTGACCGGGAAATATAAGGGGACGGAAACCTTCACGGATCTTCGCGCCAAGGATCCGGATTTCCAGGGCGAACGATTCCGTGAATTAGCATCCCGTGTCGCAAGCCTTGCGCCCATCGCGGAGAAATACAGCATGACTATCACGCAGCTTGTTCTCACTGCCACGCTTATGCATCCAGGCATACATGTGGCAATTGTCGGAATCAAAAACTCGAATCAGATTGAAGAGGCGGCTGGAGCTATGGGGAAGACCCTTGATCGAGAAGATTACTGGCAGATCCGCAATATCTTAAGTTAAAGATAGAATTTGGGCTGTATTCTCCATGGTGGCAAATGTGGCAAGCTGATGGCATTGATTAGCTCGCCGCTGCTTTCAGCGCCCGACACCTGTCCTCCAAGAAGCACGCCTCATTCCCAACCATTGGTGGGCAAGCGATAGTTTCTGCTGAGTTTGAATTCGAGAGTTATTGCCGCTTTTCCAGGACTTACGGTGCTTGCGTGACGGGGCCTTTGAAATTTGGCATGGCCCTCGCGCCAAATTTCAACGAAGGCGCGCCGCAAGCGCGCCGTCCCCGGAACGCAACACCGTAAATCCTGGGACGTGCTGGTAAACTGGCGCAAATTAAGGAACTAGCACTTAGCATCGTTGAGAAGGAATTTTTTTATCAAAGTTATTGACATATGCCCAAAAATGTAGTTATATTATTAATGAACATATGATCGTTATCGATGTGATATAGGCAAACGACATCACGAGCTGAGCCAGTGCGATGGGATTGCTAGACAAAGATTAAGGGACTGAGGGACGTAAAGATGGCAAACATAATGGAAAAAGGTTTTTCGAACGAAGAATGGCGTCCCAAACCCCAACACGAAGGATTTCGAATTACACCACAGCGTCGAACGATAATGGAGGCGCTAAATAATCACCAGAGCGAACATCTAACTGCAGAAGAAATTTATCGCATCGTGCGTCGCCAGGGAGCAAAATTGGGGGTAGCTACCGTTTACCGGAACTTGGCCAAAATGGAGAAAATGGGGTTGGTAATCAAGATCAAGGCGGGCAGCAGCCCCGCCAAGTACGAAATTAATTCTATGCACATCTCGCCGCATTATCATTTGGTATGTTTAAGCTGCGGCAAAGTGCTTGAGGTGGATGGGACCCTGCCCGAGGATTTTCGAAAGGCTATCGCAAGGCACCAAAATTTCGAAATCGCCCACCATCCCCTTGTAGCCTTTGGCTATTGCGAAAAGTGTCGCTTGAAGCAGAATAACTTAAAAACCTTAAGGCGAAAGAACATCACATCGAATAAAAGGGTAGATATAGCAACGCGCCAATAGCACAAGGAGATAAACAAGAGATTTGGATTGAAGTTTATCATTAAATTAAGAGGGAGAGAGATAAATGGCTGCGGTGGTTGATCAAAAGAACTGCACAGGCTGTGGGCTTTGTGCGGAGGTCTGTCCGGTAGATGCTATCATTGTGGAAGACGTTGCTGAGGTCGATGCGGATAAATGCACTGAATGCGGATTCTGCGTGGATGAATGCCCTAATGAAGCCATAAAAATCATCAAATGAAAAGAAACCACGTGACCTAGAAGGAGAATTGTATGGTATGGAGAATAAATAATTAAACGCCTCAAACCCCAGCCTCCACGATGGCCTGGGGTTTTAATTCTTCACCCATTTCAGGACTCACACCTGTCTTCTTCTCATCGGCGACGGTGCCATGGGATCTTATTGAATGAGGCCGAACAGTATGGGAGAGGGGAACATCAGACTATGCTAAAGAAGATAATCAAGCGCGATGGCCGAGTAGTTGATTTCGACCAGGAGAGAATCATCAACGCCATCTTTAAGGCCGGCAAGGCAGTTGGCATCGAGGATAGGCGCCTGGCCGGCGAGCTCTCGAACGAGGTGGTCACGATCCTGGCCCATGAATTTGCCGAGCGGATACCGATGGTCGAGGATGTCCAGGATATCGTCGAGAGGGTCTTGATCGAACATGGGCAGACTAAGACCGCCAAGGCGTATATTCTCTACCGTAAACAACACGAAGAGCTCCGAGAGTTTCGTAACCTCCTCGTCAACGCCGAGAAGATGGTCGAGGAGTATGTCGGTGGCCAGGACTGGCAGATAAATGAAAACAGCAATATGAATTATTCCCTCCAGGGGCTTAACAACCATGTGATCTCGGCCGTGACCTCCAGGTACTGGCTTGAGAAAATCTACCCCGAAGAGATACGGGAGGCTCACAGGGGTGGCGACTTTCACATCCATGATCTCAGCCTCCTGGCCCCTTACTGTTGCGGCTGGAACATGGCCGATCTCCTGATGCAGGGGTTCGGTGGGGTGGCGCAGAAAATCGAAAGCGCCCCAGCCAGGCATTTCCGCACAGCCCTGGGCCAGGTGGTAAACTTCTTCTACACCCTTCAGGGCGAGGCTGCAGGCGCCCAGGCATTTGCCAACTTCGACACCTACCTTGCGCCCTTCATCGCCTTCGACGAGTTGACCTACAAGGAGGTCAAGCAGGCGCTCCAGGAATTCATCTTCAACCTAAACGTCCCGACCCGCGTAGGCTTTCAGACCCCGTTCGTGAATATCACCATGGACGTCGTAGTGCCCAAGATACTCGCCGAGGAGCCCGTCATCATCGGCGGCAAGCTGCAGGACGCCCAGTACAAGGACTTTCAGAAGGAAATGGACATGCTGAACACGGCCTTCTGCGAGGTCATGATGGAGGGCGACGCCCGGGGACGCATATTCAGCTTCCCCATCCCGACCTATAATGTCTCCGCGGACTTTGACTGGGACAGCCCTGTCATCACGCAGGTGATGGAGATGACGGCGAAATACGGCATCCCCTATTTCGCCAATTTCATCAACTCCGATCTCTCCCCTGAGGACGTCCGCAGCATGTGCTGCAGGCTTCGCATCGATAATCGTGAACTCTACAAGCGCGGCGGGGGATTATTTGGAGCGAATCCCCTCACGGGAGCCATTGGCGTGGTCACGCTCAATATGCCCAGGACCGGATATTTATCCAAATCAAAGAATGAATTCCTCGAACGGACCAGGAGGCTCATGGATCTGGCAAAGGAAAGCCTGCTGATCAAGAGGGGCGTCCTCGAACGAATGACGGAAGCGGGGCTCTATCCTTATTCGCGGCACTATTTGGGTTCAATTAAGGAACGCTTCGGCACTTACTGGCACAATCATTTCAATACGATCGGCCTTGTGGGCATGAACGAGGCCCTGCTGAATTTCATGGGGAGCGATATCACGACCCCCGGGGGCCATGCATTTGCCCTGGAGATCCTGGATTTCATGCGGAATGTGCTGGTGGGTTATCAAGAGGAAACGGGGCAGATGTTCAATTTGGAGGCCACTCCGGCGGAGGGGACGGCTTACAGGCTCGCCCGGATCGACAAAGAAGCCTACCCTGATATTATCACCGGGGGCAGCGAAGAACCTTACTATACAAATTCCACCCATCTCCCGGTCGGCTTTACATCCGATATCTTCGAGGCCCTTGATCTGCAGGAGGAGCTCCAGACGAGGTATACGGGAGGCACGGTTTTTCATGGATTCATCGGGGAACGAGTGGAGGATGTAAACACGCTCAAAAGGTTGCTCCAGAGGGTCATGTCCCGGTACAGGGTGCCGTATTTCACCATAACCCCGACCTTCAGTATCTGCCCTGATCATGGCTATGTTGCTGGCGAGCACCCGACATGCCCGGCGTGCGGAAAGCCTGCCGAGGTGTGGAGCAGGGTGGTGGGCTTCTACAGGCCCATTCAAAACTGGAATAAGGGCAAACGAAGCGAGTTTGCCGACCGGAAGGAATACGTCATTACATCAACGCCACCGGACGGCATGAGTCTTGCGAGAGCCCTGCCGGTTGCCGGTAAATAGGGAACATGAATGCTATAAACATGGCCCTGAAGAAAACATGACAATGAAGCCATGAAGAGACCATGAGGCTATAAAGATTATGAAGTTGAATTATGTAGACATGGATATGAAGATGGAGATGGAGATAAGGGGCATTCAAAAGGTCAGCCTGGTGGACTTCCCGGGGAACATCTGCATTACGATTTTCACAGGCGGATGCAACATGAGGTGCCCCTACTGCCATAACAGGGATCTGGTGCTGGGGGCGGGAAGCCTCCCCCGGATCCCGCAAGAAGAGATGCTGGCGCTCCTGGAGAGCAGGAGGGGCCTCGTGGACGGGGTCTGCATCACGGGCGGCGAGCCAACCCTGCAGGAGGGTCTCGGTGAATTCGCGGGCAAGATTAAGGACCTGGGCTTCAAGGTCAAACTCGATACCAACGGCACCAATCCTCGAATCCTTGACGAGTTGCTTAGTCAGGGCTTGCTCGACTATGTCGCTATGGACATCAAGGCGCCGCGAGATAAATACTGGGAGGTCGCCCGTTCCCGCGTAAATATGAGCGATATTGATGCCTCCATCAGGTTGATCCGGTCGAGCGAGATAGATTATGAGTTTAGAACCACGGTTGCTCCCGGCCTCATCACCGGAGAGGACCTGATTGAAATAGGCCAGTGGCTGCTGGGCGCCGGGAAGTATGTGCTGCAGCAATACGTGCCAGGGCCAACGCTCGATGAAGCCTTCGCTGACCGGCGCCCATACAGCGGCGATTGGCTTGAAAATATGGCTCGCAAATTGCGGCCTTTTTTCGAAAGGGTTGAGGTGAGAAAATAGCCTACGTAAAGCATCAGCCATTCCCACTTCCCAGGCCCGCCCGGCGGCGCCCCCTAAATATAGCTACCACAACAGGAGCCGAAACATGACTTTCCTTTCACCCCGTACTCGGATACCTGTGGATAGCATTCCCCCCCTTTGTCGGTGAATATGACCTTCCCCGGTTTCATTCCACCTCCTCAAGCGAACATGCTCCGCTCTCCTCCTACACCAGCTCCCGCAGGAGATTTGCCATCTCTATCGCCGAGAGGGCCGCATCCCATCCCTTGTTGCCGGCCTTTGTCCCCGCCCGCTCCAGGGACTGCTCTAGGTTATCGGTGGTCAGGACCCCAAAGGTGACGGGTATGCCTGTCTTGAGCGCGACCTGTGCTATCCCCTTTGCCGCCTCTGCCGCTACATATTCGAAATGAGGGGTGGCCCCCCTTATGACGGCACCGAGACAAATGACCGCGTCATATTTCTTGGATTCGGCCATTCTTTGGGCCACAAGGGGGATTTCGAAGGCCCCGGGTACCCAGGCAAGTTCTATGTCCTCGTCTGCAACGCCGTGCCTTGTGAGAGCATCCCTGGCGCCTTCCACGAGCTTTTTTACCACTAATTCGTTGAACCTGCTTGCGACGACCCCTATGCGTAACCCTTCACCGATGAGTTTCCCTTCATAGATTCTGGACATTGATTTTACCTCCCCAAATAGCCGGATTGATCAGGTGGCCGAGCTTCTCCCGTTTTGTCTCGAGGTAGCCTGCGTTGACCCCGTTCGGCGGGATCTCGATCGGCACCCTTTTGACTACCTCGATCCCATAATCTTCGAGTTCATTGATTTTATCGGGGTTGTTGGTCAAAAGACGAATAGCTGATAGGCCCAGATCCTTCAGTATCTGTGCGGCTGTCTCGTACGACCGCTCGTCCGCAGCAAATCCCAGCTCCTCGTTGGCCTCAACGGTATCCCTCCCCCGGTCCTGGAGCTCGTAGGCGCGCAGTTTATTCAGGAGCCCGATTCCCCTGCCTTCCTGCCGGAGGTAGAGCAGGACGCCGAGGCCTTCCCTTTCGATTAGTTCCAGAGCCCTCGCCAGCTGTTCTCCGCAGTCGCATCGCAAGGAGCCCAGGACATCTCCCGTGAGGCACTCTGAATGGATCCTCACGAGGACTCCCTTCTTGCCCTCGACGTCCCCTCTTACAAGGGCGAGGTGGCATTCCCTGTCCAGTAGAGATTCGTAAGCTATCACCCTGAAATCACCGAATCTCGTGGGAAGCGAGCTCACAGCTACTTTTCTTACGAGCTTCTCGTGTATCTTCCGGTATCTCACCAAGCTGGCGATAGTTACGATTCTCAGGCGGTGAAGACCGGCAAAGGCAACAAGCTCCGGAAGCCTCGCCATGGTCCCATCCTCGTTCATTATCTCGCAGATAACGCCGGCGGGGGAAAGGCCTGCAAGCCGGGCCAGATCCACGGCCGCCTCCGTATGGCCGGGCCTTGTGAGGACTCCGCCCTCCCTCGCCTCCAGGGGGAAAATATGGCCGGGTCTTGTGAGATCCTCGGGCCGCGTTTTGGGGTCAACAAGGGCCTTGACTGTCATGGCCCGTTCAAAAGCTGAAATCCCAGTAGTGACCCCCCTGGCATCCACCGAGACCATGAAGGCCGTGCCCATTTTCTCGGAGGTCTCCGCGACCATGGGCGGGATGCGGAGCTCTTGAAGCCGCTCCCGGGTCATCGCGACGCAGATGAGTCCGCGGCCATGCATGGCCATGAAATTGATGGCCGTCGGGGTGACGCATTCGGCAGCCATCACGAGGTCGCCCTCATTCTCCCTGTTTTCATCATCGCAGACTATCACCATCTTACCATCGCGGATATCTCTCAGGGCTTCATGGATACTATCGAAAATCATTGGATCACCTTCCTACTCAGTAACCAAGTTCGTGCAAGAAGTCCAGCGTAAGGGATGGAGACGCGCCTTCGTGCTGCTTGAGATACGGCTCCTTGAGATACGGCTCAAGGAGCTTTTCCACATATTTGCCTATTATGTCGGCTTCGAGATTGCACGGTTCGCCGACGCGTTTGGAGCCCAAAGCGGTAACGCTCGCGGTGTGAGGTATTATGGAAACGGTAAACCCCTCTGCGGCGCAGCTTGCGACGGTAAGGCTCACCCCATCTACGGCGACGGAACCCTTCTCTACAACGTAGCGCATCACGTTGGGAGGAGCCTTTATAGTGAAAAGGAAGCCCTCCTCTACGTCCTCGCGCTTCTCGAGATATCCGACCCCGTCCACGTGCCCTGTGACCAGGTGACCGCCGAGACGTCCGCCCAGCCTGAGGGAACGCTCGAGGTTTACTTTATCCCCCGGTGCAAGCCCCGCGAGAGCAGTTCTCCTCAAAGTCTCGGGCATCGCATATGCAAGAAAGCTCCTATTTCTGGTCAGCCGCGCTACGGTGAGGCAGGCGCCGTTTACTGCGATGCTCTCCCCTATCGTTAGCTCTGCGAAGTCAGAGCCCCCGGGGTCACCCAGGACTGCTATCTGAAGTTCCAAGGCCTCGCCCCTCCGGATGATGCCCTCGACCACGCCGGTGGATTCAATGATCCCGGTAAACATCAAGAATCACCTCCTATCCGTGACCATCAGTATCCGCGCAGTATCCGTGGCCATCAGTATTTAAATAGGCTTCGAGCAATATATCCCCGCGAAATCGTCTTACCCTGGAGATACTCAAGGTAGCACACCCGCCTATCGTACGAGCCCCCGTGCCTTCGACCCAGGTCATGGCATCCTTCCCACCGATGATTTTAGGAGCTATGAAGACCAGGACCTTATCTGCCAGCCCCTCCCCGAGGAGGGAGGCGTTGAGGCTTCCACCCCCTTCAACTAGGACCGAGGTTATCTCCTGTCTTCCCAGTTCAATTAAGACCTCCTTGATGTCCACGCGCCCTTCCTTCGGATCTGTTACTATGACCTTTGCTCCCAGATCCCTCAAGCTTTCAAGCCTCTCCGAAGGGGCGAGCGAGGTGGTAGCAACGATAGTGTCGCCAGGATTCTCCAGAAGTAGATTGGCGTCAAGCGGGATTCTGGCGTGGCTATCCAGGATAACCCTCAACGGATTCCGAGGCGCCCGCATCCGCCCCGGCCCCAGTCTTACGGTGAGCCGAGGGTTGTCGGCCAGGACGGTCCCGATGCCCACCATTATGGCGTCGTGATGCGCCCTAAGAATATGGACGTAGCGTCGTGCCTCCTCCCCCGTAATCCACCGGGAATCTCCGGTGTGAGTGGCGATCTTGCCATCGATGCTCATGACGGCTTTAATGGTGACGAAAGGAAGTTGGGTCCTCACGTATTTGATGAATACCTCGTTTAGCTTCCTCGCGTCCTCCTCCAGGACGCCGACGGTAACCTCGATTCCGGCTTCTCTCAAGCGTTGAAAGCCCTTCCCGCAGACGAGAGGGTTCGGGTCCTCCATAGAGCACACCACCCTGCCGATCCCCGCCTTGATGATAGCGTCCGTGCAGGGAGGCGTTCTGCCATAGTGACAGCAGGGTTCAAGCGTAACATAGAGCGTAGCTCCCCTGGCAAGCTCCCCTGCACGCCTCAAGGCGAACACCTCCGCGTGTGGTTCTCCGGCCATCGGGTGATAGCCCCGGCCCACGATTTGGTCGTCTTTCACAACAAGGGCCCCCACCATGGGATTGGGGGACGTTGCGCCCATTCCACGCCGTGCGAGCTTAAAGGCTATTCTCATATAGTGCTCGTCTAACCCTCCCGGATGTGCCGGGAGTTCCGGGGAGTTTTCCATATGATATACCGGATTCATCGAGTTTTCGCTCCTTACCTTCGACCCTTTTGTTTTCTGGGGCTTCGTCTCAACTGGGCTTGGTGAGAGGGGAACCCGGGGGAATTCGCCCGGCAAAGAATCCGCCCGGCAAAAAGTTGAAGCCCTGAGGCTCCCTCAGGGCTTATCGATGTCTATCTGAAAAACCACCGTCAAGAACGGCATATGCTTTTCACCCTCTTCCATCCAGACTTTCACTGTCGGCTTTGGCTTCTCACCAAATCAACCGCTCGCGCGGCTCGCGGGCTCGACACAGGCGTTATCTATACCGTGTCATACCGCCGATCGGGAATTTCACCCTGCCCTGAAGGCTTAATCTCATATTCAATTTAATTCTATAATAACATAATACTTATGTAGTTCACAAGGGTAATATCGATGTCTCGATGTCACTGATTGCAGTATATTTCCCCGGGGCATGCTGTAGTCTACAGCATGTTTTCTAAAGTTTATATCATAAATTAAGGACTTGGAAAATAGCTTTTGACATATGGCCGGAGGAGCTATATATTTTAATCTAGGTGATGAACATGGCTTCTTGGGTCGAGGACAAGGACTGGCATAGATTTCGCCTGGATGACCTCAGGCTGTTGCTGGACGTGGGCAGCGGGTCTCTCCACATGATTGACGAGATCACCTGGGATATCCTTGATTATTATGACCCCTGTGACCGCGGCGAAGGTGAGACAGAGCGGGAGGCGGTAATTGAAGCCCTCCAGGGGCGCTATCCCGTCGAGCAAATCCGCGATGCCCTGGCTGAATTGAACCAGCTACGGGCGGATGGGCTCATCGCCGCCGGTGACCCGCTGGGCAACGCCTACCGGCCAGCCGGGGATGCTATTGTCAAGGCCCTCTGCCTGATCATAACGGAGGCCTGCAATCTGCGGTGCAGGTACTGTTTTGCCGGGCGAGGAGAGCAGAGCCAGGCCAGCATGAGTGAGGCCGTGGCCAAGCGCAGCATTGATTTCCTACTGGAAAACTCGGGGAACAGGCGCCACTGCGAGGTCGACTTCTTCGGGGGAGAGCCCCTATTGAACTTTAAGACGGTCAAAGCCGCGGTTGAGTACGGCAGGCGCCAAGCGTCGAAATGCGGCAAAGAGCTGAAATTCACCCTTACGACCAACTGCGTGCTCCTGAATGATGAAGTTGCGGATTTTCTGAGGGAGCATGGTATCAGCGTTGTCCTGAGCCTTGATGGCCGGCGCGAGATCAATGATAACATGAGATTCTTCCCGGGCGGGCGGGGAACGTACGATATCATCTTGCCCAGGATAAAGGGTCTTCTCGCCTCCATTAATGGACTGGACTACTGGGTCCGCGGCACTTATACCCGGGAGAACCTGGATTTCGCCAGCGACGTGATGCACTTAGTGGATATCGGATTTCAAAGGATCTCTGTGGAGCCCGTTGTGGCTGCGGAGACTGCGGAGACAGAGGCTTTCAGCCTTCGAGGCGAGGATTTGCCTGCCATTGAGGCTGAATATGATAGACTGGCCCGGCTGTATTTGGAGTTGAAGCGACAGGGGAGGGGGTTTTCCTTCTTTCATTTCAATGTGGACCTCGATGGTGGGCCATGCATCTACAAGCGCCTTATAGGCTGCGGCGCCGGCAACGAATACCTGGCCGTATCGCCGGCGGGGGAGCTTTATCCCTGTCACCAGTTTGTAGGGCGCGGGAAGTATCTTATCGGGGACGTCTTCTCCGGCATCAGGGACCAGAATATCCGGCGAACGTTTAAGAACGCCCATATTTACAACAAACCTGAATGCAGCTCCTGCTGGGCCAGGTTTTACTGCGGCGGGGGCTGCCACGCCAATGCAGATCAGTTTCATGGGGACATCTTTCACCCCTATGAGGTGGGATGCGCTCTCATGAAGAAGCGGCTCGAGTGCGCCCTCCTGGTGCAGGCCGCTTCCACGCTAGACCAGATTGGGGCAATGTCGGAGCAGCAATAAGCAATATCGGAATAATAGCGGCGATGACCTTTTTACGGTCTTCAAGTTTACAGCTTTCGAGCCCATAAATGCGGCAAGAAAAGCGACAAGTAGACAAGTAAGAATGAGCCGAAAGGGAGGGCGCTGCCCATAATGTCCAGAGGGAAACAGGATGTATTATCCAGATTCGGTAAAGGTATTATATTATTTGATGGGGCCATGGGCACTATGTTGCTCGCGGCCGGCTTCCCGCCCGGGGAATGCCCCGAGAGGTGGAATGTAGATCATCCTGAAAAAGTAAAGGGCATTCATGAAATGTATCGTGAGGTCGGGGCGATGGTGCTGGAGACCAATACCTTTGGAGGCAACCGCAAAAAGCTTGACCGCTTCGAGCTCGGCGACCGCGTCAGGGAGTTCAACATCGCAGGGGCGAGGCTCGCACGTGAGGTGGCCGGGGAGAGCCTGCTGGTCGCCGGCTCCATGGGGCCAACCGGCGAATTCATGGAGCCCCTTGGAAGCCTCACACGGGGGCTTGCATTCGAGATATTCAGCGAGCAGGCGCGAGCCCTGGAAGAGGGCGGGGCTGATATCATCTGCATAGAGACCATGAGCGACCTGGATGAGGCGCAGGTGGCCCTGGATGCTGCAAAGGCTTCCACGCACCTGCCGGTCATGTGCCTCATGACCTTCGAAGCCTCGGGAAGAACGATAATGGGGGTATCGCCAGGGGATGCCGCTAGGGTTCTATCAACGAGAGGAGCCATAGCCCTGGGCGCGAATTGCTCCTCAGGTCCCGGGGATATGATTCGCGTAGTCAGGGAAATGGCGACGGTCACAGGGCTTCCCATAGCCGCAATACCAAACGCGGGCTTGCCGCAGCTCGTTGATGGGGCTACTGTCTACAGCGAGCAGCCTGAGAGCATGGCCGAGAGCATGATGAAGCTCATAGAGGCCGGGGCGAGTATAATTGGTGGTTGCTGTGGCACCACGCCTGAACACATTCGGGCTATGGCATCCCGTATGTCCAGGTATGGCGACCGGGCATGATCAGGCATAGCAATACAGCGATAATATATGATTATGATAATATATAGCGTTGTATAGCGATGGTGAAATAGGGGGCTGAGGAGCACTGGTGGGAAATGGGCTACCCGGCGAGCAGGTTGAACAGACTGAGAGTGAACGGACCGGGGGCGAGCGGATCAGGGTATTGTATGTCATGCGCCCTGCGGCCGGCGGCATGAAGCAGCACCTCCTGAACCTCGTTCGCGGGTTGGCCGGCTCCATGTCCGATTGTTATACACCCGCACCCGGTTGTGTAACCCCCGGTTGTATATATGATATCGCTGTAGCAGGGCCATGCGATGACGCGTCCTTGACCGCGGAGTTGCGAGATGCCGGTGCTGGGGTGTTTCATGTCCCTATCACGGGTCGGATTGATCCTATTCGCGACGCCAGGGCTATCTCACTGCTGCGGAAGCATGTGGCTGCGTTTAGGCCCCATATAGTCCACTGCCATGGCTTCAAGGCGGGGATTACAGGGCGCGCAGCGATCTCCCTTTCGCCTCGCCAAAAGCGACCCCTGATGGTCTATACAATCCACAATTCAGTGATAGAGAGAACGCGCGGGACTCCCGCGGGCGCCTTTTGCGCGTTCCTCGAATCTATGTTCGCAGGGCAGACTGACTGCGTAATAACGATCTCCGAGGCGCTTCGAAGAGACTACCTCTCAATAAGGGGGACGTGCCCGGAGAGGGTCGTATGTATCCCAAATGGCATAGACCTCTCGCGCTTCAACCACGACCCTGCTCCTGCGGATGGCCGCCCCGGGGAGGGCTCTAACCTCGGTGGCGTCGGCGATACCGTCGATAGCCAAATACGGGGCGTATGGATTGGCACCGTGGCCCGGCTCATCCCGGCCAAGGGTGTGGGTGTTTTCATCAAGGCCGCGCGGCAGCTAGTGGACCGCGGCCTGAACGCGACTTTCTTGATTGTAGGGGATGGGCCGCAGCGCCCGGAGCTCGAGACGCTGGCGGGAGACCTCGATATCCAATCCCGCGTCAGGTTTCTTGGGTTCAGGGATGACATTCCTGCTATCCTCGGGTCCCTGGATCTGTTCGTGTTGCCCACGCTTTCGGAGGGCATGTCGATAACCATCCTGGAGGCCATGGCTGCCGGCGTCCCGGTTGTCGCAAGCGACGTTGGGGGCGTTTCTGAGGTTGTGACTGATGGGGCGACAGGGTGGCTTACCACTCCAGGCGACGCTGCAGCCCTCGCCGGCGCAATGGAGACTGCTCTAAGTAACCCCGATAAGGCCCGGGCCATGGCCTCCCGGGCTCGCCTGGAGGTCAAGGAGAATTTTGACCTGCGCACGATGCTCCAGCGTACAGACAGGCTTTATAGGGACCTGTTAACCTCGAAAGGACGGGCGTGTTTCAGATCATGACCATCATCACCCTAACTAGAAACAGAACCAGAAATGGAAGCTCATTTTCAGGCCCTATCTTTTCAACCCCTACCTTGCTGGCATCGCTGGCATCCTGCATCCTGGCGCTCTGCCTCTTTTGGGGATGCCTTCTCACCCCCGCTGTGGGGATGGGGATCGCGGGCGGCGCCAAGGTGGTGCTCGTTCTTCTCGATGGGACAGCCCTTGACGAGTGGTCCGTGCCGGGCCTGCCGAATTTCCAGCGCATCCTCGGCCGGGGGGCCATCGGTTTGATGAATACACGGACCTCGAGGGCCACCATACCAAGAAATACTTACATAACCATCGGGGCCGGAACGCGTGCCCAGGGATCGGCACTCTCCGAGCTCGGGTTCAACAGATCTGAGAATTACGAAGGAGCGCGCGCCGTTGAAGTCTACATGCGCAATACCGGTATGGACCCTGGCAGTGCCGCCATTGTCCATCCTTATGTTGCCGATCTTATACGCGTCAATAGCCGGGAATACTACACGATAGAGCCGGGGGCGCTCGGCGAAGCGATTCGCGGAAGCGGTCTACGCGTCGCAGTTCTTGGTTGCTCAGATAGCGTGGATGAGCTCGCCCGGCCTGCAGTCTCCCTCGCCATGGACAAGAGCGGCCAGGTAGACCTCGGGGATGTGGGGCACAAGATGACGAAAAAGGATGTGAAGTTCCCCGGAGGGGTCAGGGATGACATTGATGTCCTGGCGGAACGCTTCAAGGGGGTTTATGCTGACGCAAGCCTCATCGTCGTCGACCTTGGTGACGCGGCCAGGGTTGAGCGTTTTAGAAACAACCTGACCGATGAGATGGTAGCGTATTATAAGCGGGCTGCGCTCCTGGCTGCCGATGATTTCCTCGCCAGGGTGCTATCCCTTGTCAATCTCGACAAAGACCTCCTGATACTCGCCTCGCCAACACCGCCGGCCTCGGTCTTTAAAACAACAAACGCGCTCAGTCCCATCGTCTGTCTCGGACCTGGTATGGACCACGGATTCTTGACGTCAGGGACCACGCACCAGCGCGGGATTGTGACCAATATCGATATAGCCCCCACCATCCTGGCTTTCCTCGGGATCAAGGCGCCGTACTCCATGCTAGGGCGTCCCATCTACAGCTTGCCTCTAGCACCCCCGCCTGGCTCGCCGATGGGCCGCCCGGAAGCTGCAACCCCTTATTCATCCGGATCCAACGGATCCAGACTCTCCCCGCCGGCCGGGGCCGCCCGGGAGAGGGTGGTGGATATGATGCTTGATCTCGAGCACAGGCTCACGCTCGACTATGGCCAGAGAGCCCCGCTGTCAAAGGCTTTTGTGGTCTTTCAGATACTTTCCATAATAGCGGTGCTGAGCCTGATATTGCTGAGGTACCGCCTCCCGGCCTATGCTATCTATTGCGGCCAGATTCTCCTTCTTACGATAGTGAGCGTCCCCCTTGCTATGCTCCTCACTTCGCAGCTTCCCGATGTGAGTATAATCGGGAGGGCGCTGCAAATAGCGGCGATAGCGCTAATAATCGCCCTGGCATGCCGGTGGATTGGGCGGGATGAGTTCACTCCATTTGTCGTGGCAGGGCTCGCCACTGCAATAGTGCTGATCGCTGATACGTTTCGTGGCGCCCGACTTATTCAGGGCTCGGTGCTCAGCTACGATGTGATCGGCGGGGCGCGATACTACGGCATCGGAAACGAATACATGGGCATCCTCATAGGGGCATCGATAATCGGGCTGGCTGCCTTCCTGGACCAGCGGCGCATAACGCCTCGATCCCGGTCATGGCCCTTGGCCAGGTGGTTGGTCATATCCGTTTTCGCGCTGGCCACGTTTGTGCTCGCGATGCCTTCGCTCGGCGCCAACCTCGGGGGCACCATATCGGCAGTGGCTGCCTTTGGGGCTTCATATATAGGGTTTACAGGGAGGCGCGTTACGGCCCGTCACATCCTGGGATTGATGGTTGCGGGACTCGTTGTGACCGTCGGATTATCCCTTTTCGATTCGCTGGTAAGAGGGGCGAGCGAGTCGCACTGGGGCAAGACTGTAGATGTTATTGCCGGCGGAGGTGTATCCGAGCTGGGGAGGATTATGATGAGGAAGATATCAATGAACCTGAAGCTCATACGCTATACCATCTGGACCAGGGTGCTGTTGAGCTTCATACTCGTATTCTCGGTGCTGGTGGTGCGCCCGGTCGGCCTGCTGGTATCCTTGTGGCAGCGCAACCCCGCATTCACCCGGGGTTTTACCGGGTGCCTTGTCGGTTGCGTAGTTGCCTTCGCTGTAAATGACTCTGGCGTGGTGGCTGCCGCGACTACTATACTTTTTCCCTCAATGTTTCTTTTATACCTGGCGCTGACGCAAAGATAGGCGGGTTCGCAGATCAGCGATCAGCCATCGTGTCAGCGGCTACCGATGCGGCATGGCGAGCGTGCGGCGTGCATGCGTCAGCTCTGAAGCGTGCGAGCGTGCGAGAGTTTTATTGACATTCAACCGGTATTCAGGTATACTATAATCGTTGCAGTCGGGGCATGGCGCAGGTTGGTAGCGCGCTTGGTTCGGGACTAAGAGGTCGGCGGTTCGAGTCCGCCTGCCCCGACCATTTTTGTTACGATACAGTGTCGTATATTCCCCTGCATTCTATGACCTTTCATTGTGACCTTTCATATGGACTATTAACCCCGGTAGCCTTCGCCATGCTAACCTTGTCCCTGGCCTTTCCCGTTAATACCTTTCCATCAGCTCCATATTAATATCCCTCAATTGATGCGCCATGCATATTATTATGAAGTAATGGATGAAGTAATGGGTATGCATATCACGCTACACACGACAAGTATGGGAATTAGAATCATACAGGCATATATAATCATGTAGTGAATATCCTTGGGTACAGGAAGAGGGTCCACCCCTGTGGTTCACCCCCGTCTGATATATTCTCTCGCCCCGGGAGGTGAGGGGTATGTTTATTCCCGCAGTCTTCTCCGGCCTCCTGTATGCATGGGTTGTTCTCGCCCTTGGATGCCTCTTTGCGGCCATCGCCTCTCTCCTGCTTGACCTCAACCAGGGCATCATGCCAATGATTCTAACGTGGATTAGCTACGCCGCTGTCATAATTGGGGGGTTGGTGGCGGGCAGGAGGTATAAGCGCCGCGGCATCATAGTCGGTGGCGTCGTCGGCCTGGCGTACGTTCTCCTGATCCTGGCCATAGGATCAGCGGGTGGGGGAGGTATGGAGGGAATCTCCACTATAGAAGCCCTTGAGCGCCTGGCCTTTTCTATAGCGGCCGGGGCCCTGGGTGGCATTCTAGGCGTTAACCTTGGCGCTTCCTGAGTTACGCCCCGGGTTTTATTATAGCGTCACCCCGGGTTTTGTAACGTTATTGCGGCTTCGTAGCATTAAATATATCGGAAACATATCGGGTTCGGGGAATAGGCCCTGGAGATTGGAGATTAAATCTGGTACAATATTTCCTACCCGTGCTCGAAATAATATATATGAAGGATCAGGGCGTAAGATCCAGTTCGAAATGGGTGGGGTAAAAAAAGCATTGCCTATCATTTGAACCCCGGCAAGAAGGATTTTATGGGGCGATGTCGAAACAAATAAATCAAGGGAAGGACAGCGTGGAAGGGGCGGTCAGCTTTGAATGGGTTTGGCGCAGTGAGGAAGGTGGGATTCCTCGGCTCCACGGGGGGGCGCGGTGGAGAGTTCTGGATAGACTGGGCACAAGTCGGTCTGACGACAATGTGCCCAGTTTCTCATTTTTGGGGTTTCTTGTTAAGAGATGAAGAGATGGGACCGGGAATCCCGGATTGGCGACCCGAGATAACCTGGGTTGAAGACCCGAGGTAATTGAAACTGAAATAGATTAGAACAGATTGATATGTCATGAAAGGACAAAGGATAGAGGATAGAGGATAAATGACGGCCCGGGAGGGCGTGAAGGAGGAGGATGCAATATGGTCGAGCTTACGAGCGAGGATGTTATAAGGGGCCTCAAGCGGCTCAAGAGCCTCGCCAAGCAGGACATCCTCGCAAGCAGCCTGACAAAGAACCCCGTTTTCTGGTCGAAACATGCAGGCGCCCGTAAAGAAAAATATGAAGAGTTGATAGCTCTGGTGGAAAAACACGGCGTCTCCGGCGCATGTGAAATCGCGGCTCGACAATACTCCGAGCTGCCAGTTGCTGGTGTCGCTAATGGCGGTAACAACGAGGCCCCTCCAGAGGTGATAGGACAGGGACAGGCTCTGAGGCTCTTCTTTAACACCCTGGGGATGGATGAAAGCTCGCTGCATGAGATCAAACGAAAGGTTCAGGGAGGGAGCAGTTAGATTTAGGTTCCTGAAGTGGCCAGCTCATGGCCAGAGTCGCCGCACCCCGGGCTGCTCTGGCCATGAGCTGGTTCTGGCCCGTTAATACGAAGTATTTCCTCTGGTATAGTTGTTTTATATTATTACTCTTAATATTTTGAATTTACTTTAATTAAGAGGATTTCCATCGTGGGTGTAGAATATAAATAATCTGGTTAACTGCTAGAACTAGATGATCTAGATATGGAGAGGAGGTGACCCCAAAAGGGGGGGCGTATAAAAGAGGGCTTGGCCTAGCCCAGGCAGCTAGTCCACCAGCGGGTATCAAGTTAAACTCAGGATAACTCAGGATCAGGAGGTGCCATCAAGAATGATGAGAATGCGAAATCTTGGTATTCTGGTGATTGCCGGCTTCGCCATTCTGGCACTTGCGTTACCTGTATTTGCTGAGCAATATGTGACCTGGGGAAAGGATGGAAGCTGCGTTCTAACCACCCTTGACGGCGAAAAGATCGAATTCGCACCTGGCGAGCTTGGAACCTTATTTGGCCCCGGCAAGCAGCCATTCAAGGGCAAGAAGATCGCCATAACCGTTAACGCAGCCGGTCCGAAAGGTGGCATATGCGGCCCGCTTTACAGGTTCAGGCCGGCGTGGGAAGAGCTTACAGGCGCGAAGCTGGATATTGTCGAGATACCATTCGCCGAGCATTACACGAAGGTCATGAACGATCTTAGGCTGGGGATCGGCCAATATGATGGGTTTATGACCGGGTCGTTCTGGTATGGAGACCTAGTCGGCGGCAACTATATAATCCCCGTAGATGATTATATAAAAGACCCACGGTTCCCGAAGTGGGATCCAAACTCTATGCCCAACTCTCTACGGACCCTGTACAGCTGGGGTGGCAAGATGTACGGGGTCTTAAACGATGCTGATGGCCAGGTCCTGTACTACCGGAAAGACATCCTCACGGACGCGAAATGGCGTGAGGCGTTCAAAAAAGAATACAAGTACGACCTGCCCGTCCCACCCAAGACATGGGACCAGGTCCTAGATATCGCCAAATTCTTTAATGGCAAGGACTGGAACAAAGATGGTGAACCCGATTCCGGCATAGTCCTTCACCCGAAGGTCGGGGAGCAGGGCATGTTCCATTTCATGTCTCTCTCGGCCCCGTTTGTATATCTGCCTGGGCCAAAGGTTGATAAGGCACATAATCTCTACTGGTTTGACCCCGAAACGATGGAGCCCCTCATTAATAGCCCCGGCCACGTGAAAGCCCTGGAATTCCTGCTCGAGCTCGCAAAGACCGGGCCTAAGGCCCAGGTCGGGTGGAGCCTCGGCGAGGCGTGGGACTACTTCCTGCGTGGCAAGTCCATATTCGTGTTCTCCTGGGGTGACGTCGGGGCTCTGGTCCAGGATACGAGCAGGTCAAAGGTAAAAGGGAAGATCGGCGCGTCCATTCTGCCCGGGTGCTATGAGGTCTACGATCGCTCCAAGGGCAAGTTCGTGAAGCTCGACAAGCCCAATATCGTCGGCAATACCACAGGCGGGAGTTGGCACGGTGTCATCTCGAGGCTTTCCAAAAACCCCGACGTTGTCTACAGTCTCCTTGCGTTGCATGCGACTAAACCTGTAAGCCTGTGGAACGCCAGCCGCGGGTGGACTGGGGTTGATCCAGGGTATAAATATCAATTCCTGCCGCCCGAGGGCACGGCCAATCTAAAGGATTACCTGGCTGAAGGCTGGAGTGAAAACGATATACGGGAGTACCTCAAGGCTTACCACGACAACTTCTATGCAGAGCATGTTGTGACATACCTCAGAATACCCGGAGCCTTTGAGTATTTTACAACCCTCGATCAAAACCTGTCAGCGGCTATGAGCGGCCAGCTTACACCCAAGGCCGCGCTTGACAAGACGGCGAAACAATGGGATGAGATTACAGATAGGCTCGGCCGGGCCCAGCAGCTCAAGCTCTACCAGGAGGCAATAGGTTACAAGAAGTAGAGCGGGGGAGCGTGGTAGGGAAGGGTAGGTATAACAGGATATAGAGCGGCTTGCGACATGGTGGGTCTGGAGGTTGGCTTGTTCTAGACCCACATGTCGCAAGCTGAAGGGGGTGTCAGGGCCTTGTGGAAGAGCAAGATTAAATTCGCCTTTCTGATTCCTGCGGTAGTATGGGTCCTCATATTCACCATCTTCCCTCTAATCTACTCACTGAGGATGAGCTTTTTCAATATCCGGATCGGGCAAGGCGATGTTTTCATCGGCCTCACCAATTTCGCCAGGGTTTTCACAAATGAACAGGCACGGAGCGCGGCGCTTGTCACCTTAAAAATCGTCGTCGTAGCGGTCGCCGTGGAGCTCGTGCTGGGCCTTGCGCTCGCTGTCTTATTCAACCGCGTCATGCCCGCAAGAGGGCTGCTGCGCACCATCCTCACGATGCCGCTTTTCGCTACGCCGATAGCCATAGGTTATCTCTTTTTCACCATCTTCTATGAAGAAGGTGGGCTCATAAACGGCTTGATACCCTGGAAAGTCCCATGGCTCTCGGACCCCGGGCTGGCCGCTCT
Organism: Bacillota bacterium; assembly: GCA_013178125.1. Classification (NCBI taxonomy): domain Bacteria; kingdom Bacillati; phylum Bacillota; species Bacillota bacterium. The sequence continues at coordinate 96,415 of JABLXJ010000003.1, forward strand.
CTCCATATCCATGGTGGACATATGGCAGTGGACCCCGTTCTGTTTTCTTGTGTTCCTTGCTGCGTTGCAGGGTCTTTCCGATGAATTGTACGAAGCGGCCATGATCGAGGCGTCCTCAGGTTGGCAGATATTCCGCTATATCACCCTGCCACTCATTCAACCAACGATCGTCATAGTCCTGCTTCTCAGGCTCGCGGAGGCATTGAAGCTCTTCGATATACCTTTCAGCCTCACAGGAGGTGGCCCGGGCACGGCTACTCAGGTTTACTCGCTCTTCACATACAGGACGGGACTGCGCTTTTTCGACCTCGGGTTCGCATCCGCCCTCTCATATGTGATGTTGGTTGTGGTCATGATAATCGTGAGCTTCTTCTTCAGGCACCTGCGGCAGATATACGACTGATTTTAGCCTACGACTGATGACCGACTCGAGTTAATCTATTTATATTATAAATCTACTCATTTGAAGGGATGAAGGGAAAGGAGGACGGGGGGTTGAGCAGCACACGCAGGCGAACTAAAAGCGTTATTATCCTGATTTTGGCCATCGCTGCTGCATTGTGGGCCTTTATGCCGTTTTACTGGGCGCTGAGCACGAGCCTGAGGAGCCCTCTCGAGACATTTACAGTAGCGGGCCTCGGGGTGCCATTCGTCCAGTTCAAGCCGACGCTCGCCAACTGGATCGACCAGTTATCTATAGGCGAGACGCAGCGAGCCCTCGTGAACAGCACCATCGTCGCAGTATTCTCGACCATCATCGCTTTGATCCTGGGCATCCCGGCCGCGTATGCCCTGGCGAGGTTCCGGTTCTTTACCATAAAGAATAGGGATATTACGGTATGGTTCCTTTCCCAGAGGGTGCTGCCGCCCGTTGTGACGGTGATCCCATTTTTTCTGATGATGCGCTCGGCAAGGCTCCTGGATACCAGGACGGCTCTCATCCTTGCAAATGCCACGTTCATTCTCCCCTTTGTCGTTGTGATTATGCGCCAGACGTTTGCGGATTTGCCCCTGGAGCTCGAGGAGTCCGCCCTTGTCGACGGGGCAACCCATCTCAGCATTTTGAGGAATATATCCTTGCCGCTGGCGGCACCCGCGATCGCCGCTACAGCCCTGATTATATTGGCCTTTACCTGGAATGAATTCCTTTTTGCGCTCACCATCGGGAGCCGGCAGGCCGTCACAATACCCGTCCACATGGCGGGCGCAGTGGATACCCGCGGGGTCCAGTTCTGGTTCATGGCCGTCCGGGCGCTCGTTGCCATGCTGCCGCCAACGTTGCTTGCGCTCTTTGCCCAGCGCTATATTGTCCGGGGTCTCACGCTGGGAGCGCTCAAAGGCTAGCTCCCCAAGCATGCGTAGTGACAACTTTCTTGGCAGGTCACGCGCAGGAGTGCCAAATTTATGGGCAGGTACTCGCTCATCTTGCCAATATTCTTGGCAGTTTGCCCCGGTCAAAGGTGAAAGTGCCAATATTCTTGGCAGGTCGCGCGTAAAAGTGCCAAGATTCTAGGCAGTTTTGCCGCACTCAGGGGTTAGCCTGCCTAATTTCTTGGTAGAGTGGGGGCGGGCCTGCCAAATTCCTTGGCAGGGGGGTGGGGGGTGGGGCATCCTGCCAAGTTTCTTTGCAGGCGCCGTGTGGCGCCTGCGTCTGGAATTTATTTTACGTCGCATAATAGATATTATGTTAACTAAAAATCGAAGAGGCCCAAAAAGGACCAGAAAAAGGCCCGGGAATGAGTCGCTGGTCAAGCATGTAACCTGAACCACCTGAACCAGTTAGTTTAAGTTCATTTCCCGGGCCTGTCCGTCTTCCTAATTGTGTTCCTCAATGTACAACGTTGCTTTCCAAATTGACAAATTTGGATTGACAAATTTGGTTACTGCGCTACCGCGCTGCCCGGCATTACACTGTCCACCACTTCCTGCTTCCTCGTCTCCTTTGAAGGCGCCAGCATGATCTTCACATCAAGTGCCGACAGGCCCTTCTCATAGGCGAATACAGGATTGATATCTAGCTCGGCGATCTCGGGGAAATCCAGAGTGAGCTGGGCGATCCTGGCTATGGCGTCAACCAGGGCGTCCATATCCGCCGGAGCCTCTCCACGAAATCCGCGCAACAGCGTATATGCCTTTGTCTCCTTGATCATATCCTCGATCTGCCGTCTCGTAAGCTTATAGGCCATCCGGAATGATACATCCTTCAGGAGGTTGACGTAGATGCCGCCCATGCCGAACATGATCATCGGACCGAACTGCGGATCACGTGACATCCCTATGATCATCTCGCGCCCCGGAGGCATCATTTTCTGCACCTCGATGCCTGAAATCTGTGCATTCGGCATCTTGATCCGCACCGTTGAAATGATCTCGTTGAAATTCCTGCGGATGTCATCAGCTGATCTGATGTTGAGCTTGACGCCGCCCAGGTCCGTCTTGTGCTGGATTTTGGGGGCCGCTAGCTTCAGTACGACCGGATATCCCATTTTCTCAGCGGCTTTTACAGCCTCTTCGACCGTCGTAGCCAGAACAGACGGAGCCGCCGGAATTCCATATGCATCAGCCACCTGTGCGGCCTCGCTCCCGATCAGATTGGTGCGCGAATCCTCCCGGACCGACGCGAAGATGGCGGCAACACGCTCCCTGTCCGGTGCGGGCCTCAAAGCCCGTTCCCTACCCTCTTTTTCAATTTGCTTCCTTAAAATGGAATATTTAGTAATTCCATCTAGAGCGTTAACGGCCGGCTCGGGGAACGGGAAGGTCGCGATGCCAGATTTCTCGAGATAGTCGACAGCACCTCCCACGAGCTCTCCGCCCATAAATGAGGCCAGGACCGGCTTCCCAGGATGTCTTGAGCGAATACCCACAAGAGCCTCAGCGGTCTCTTCAGGTTGAGTAACAGTTTGGGGGGTGAGCAAAACCAGCACGCTATCGACGTTTTCATCAGACATAATGTGCTCCATCGCATAGGCATAGCGGTCAGCACGAGCATCCCCGATAACATCCACCGGGTTATGAATATTGGCCGTTTCAGGAAGCCCAACCTTCAAAGCCTCTGTCACCCTATTGGAGAATTGGGCCATGGTCAGGGCAGAGGCTTCAATATTGTCGGTAGTTATGATGCCTGGCCCGCCAGCGTTGGTCAGGATGGCTACCCTGTTACCTCTGGGGAGCGGCTGGCTCGTAAATGTCGCCGCGAGCGAGAACAGATCATCGAGCTTTTTGACGCGCATTACATTGCACTGTTTAAATACGGTTTCATAGACGCGGTCGTTCCCGGCAAGAGAACCTGTATGTGACGATGCGGCCCGGGCCCCCGCCGCGCTCGTGCCCGATTTAAAGACGATTACAGGCTTTACCTGGCTGGCAGCGCGCGCGACGTCCATGAAGCGCTGGCCCCCTGTGATGCTCTCGATATAGCAGATAATAACCTTTGTATCAGGATCGCCGGCAAGATAATCTATAAAATCGGTCTCATCAAGACCAGCCTTATTGCCAAGGCTTATAAACTTGCTGAATCCCAGGCCTCGCGTAACGCTCCAGTCCAGAATCGCAGAGCCAAGCGCCCCGCTCTGAGAGATGAAGGCAATATCCCCCGACAGGGCAAACTTGGGAGCAAAAGAGGCATCCAGGGGCGTCCGTGTGTCCATAACGCCGAGGCAGTTCGGCCCAACCAGCATCATAGAGTAGCGATTGCAGATCTCGGCGAGCTCCCGCTCCAGCTTGGCACCGGCAGACCCCGTTTCTTTGAACCCAGCCGTAATGACGATCAGGCTCCGGACGCCGCTCTTACCGCACTCCTCTGCAGCGGCTAGGACGCCGGAAGTCGGTATAACTATAATCGCCAGTTCGGCCTTTACCTCAGAGATACTTGGGTAGCAGCGCAAACCGGCGATTTCAGTTTCTTTAGGGTTAATGGGGTATATGTCCCCCTTGAACCCGCTGTTTATCACATTTTTTAAGATCGAATTGCCTACCTTACCTTCAACCTTTGAAGCACCAATCACAGCAACGGATTTTGGCCGAAAAAGCGTGCGCAAATCAGCCATAATCTACAGATCATCTCCTCAAAACGTGGTCGATATCGTCAGCGATAGTCAGTGTATGATTTAATTCCCTCTCTGGTTTGAAAATAAACCGCGGGCGAGGCCCTCACCAGCTCGGGCCCGTAACAGCACCCCCCTCCCCTAATATAAATAAAACACGCGAAGATACATTAAACACCGAAAAATATTAAGCTAAGAAAACAAGCGGATTATGGTAAAACCAGGGAAAATTGAAAACAAGAACCGGCACAGGCATGCATAATAATCCCCCCTTCCCCCATGATAATCTGGGGGCTTTCACAGAGAGAAAACCTGGACGCCGCGCCACGTTTACATGTTTATCATTCATTGTTTATATAGAATTTTGGCCGCTACTATGGTAACATAGAAGGCTAACGCATGTCAAGGGAAAGAAAATGCTCCCTAATGCCCGCAGGTGCTGCAACTCCCGCCCCCACAGGAGGTGCACCCTCCACTTGAAATTGAGCTGCTCTTGAAGCTCGAACCGCTGTTGTATCCGAAGGTTGAAAGCAGTTTCTTGACATTCGCTGCGCCGCACCTAGGGCACTTTACGCCTTCGGCGCTGCCTGTTACCAGCTCCTCAAACCTTGCCCCGCATGATACACATGAGAATTCATATAAAGCCAAGTGCATCAACCCCTTGTTCTACGTTGCTCTGCGTTGTTCTACGTTCTCGACCTACATTCCTTCGAACCGCGACAACTATATACTGTAAATACTGTAATTACACTATTTCATTATACTACTTCTTATTGATCTTTGAAAGCATCTCCCTGGCCTTCTGGTTCCGCGGATCAGCTTCGAGCGCCCTTCGCAGTTCAGAGCGGGCATCATCGGTCATGTTTTTGGCGTTGTATGCAACGGCAAGATGGTAGTGGGCTATTGATAGCATATCCGGCGCAAAGTCCGTCTCAAACAGCAGGGCCCTCCTCAAAGTCCTGATAGCATCATCCAGCGAGCCTTTTTTGTAATATGCCCAGCCAAGGCTATCCATGAAGACCGGGTTCGCAGGCTCGAGGCTGATCGCCCTTTCCAGGAGGTTTATAGCGCCATCGACGTCCTTCCCCGAATCAGCATACAAGAAGCCGAGATTATTATAGGCGGTGGCATTCTGAGGTTCGGCAGTGATCACCGTCTTGAACTGTTTTTCAGCATCTTCGAATCTTCCGAGCTCCATGTAGGCGAGGCCCAAATTATTACGTGCCAAAGTGTGTGCTGGCTCGAGCTCTATGACGCGCTTAAAGGCCTCCACCGCCTTTTCGTAATGTCTCTTTTCCATGAGCGACAGGCCTTCCTTGAATTTCGCCCTCATCTCATCGATCTCTTTCACCTTGAATATGTCATCTTTCACCCCGATATTTACCTTCACGTCCCGTACCACCTGGATGAGCTCGCCGTCCCTCGTCTGAAAGACGGCCTTTGCGGGGAGCCACAACCCCCTGGCCGCCCGCGTCATTGTAATGGTCCCGAGGCGATTGCCATCAACGCCGAGCACCATCATGGAATACTCCCTATCGCCCGGCTTGAGTGCCGCGCCGCCGGACCCGGATTCAGATGACGAGGCCTTGAGAAACGCCCGTATCCCAAAGAGTCTAGCAATCTCGCCTTGAAGTATTGCAGCATCATCCGCCGCAACCCAGAGCTTCTCCCGGGCCTCACTCCCGCTACGTGCGCCCGCGCCGGAGGAGTCGAAGGGCAGTGAATCGGTCGGCATGGTCAAAATGAAGCACTCCCGGCCGAGGATGTTATCGGACCCGACGTATTCCAGATTGCTGATCTTGCTCGCGTCCTGCACCACAAATCTTAGGCTGAACATCAGCAGGTCGAGCATTGATATATCGAGGTCCTTCATGAGCCTCGGCCTGCCACCCTTCGGGATTAATATCCTATCGCCCCCCGAGAGGATTATGCGATCTCCGACCCGGTCGCTGCCGGCGCCTCCAGCGCTCTGCGCGCCTGCGGGGGCGTCTGGTTGCATGTATTCTATGAAGAATCGCCCGGGCTTCTTGAATGTTATATGCAGGCTTATGACCTTGCTCACACCATTCTCGGTATATGTGTTGACGAAGACAGCCTTGAAGTCCTTTATATCCCTGGTCGCTGCCTCTATATTTGATATGATCTGGTCGCGGGATGGCCCGGCCGCCGAGGCTCCTATCCCCAGAAATACTGCAATCCCCATCCCAGTCAGTATTGCCGCAGCCATAAGCCTAAAGACAGGAGAACGCAGGCGATTTCGAATCAAATGCCCAACGCCCATATCTCAATACCCCCTCAACATTGCGGTGCAGGACTCCGCTATCACCCTCCCTTGTTATTCTGCGCCATGCCCTTAAATTCCTCTTCCTTTTTCCTACGGTTTCTTTATCCGCAGGTTTTTCTTTAATTTTTATCTGCATCTGTATCTGTATCTGTGCCTTATCTTATCTTATCTTATCTGCTCTGCTCTGCTCTGCTCCTTGTATGCTTTCTCTATGCTTCCTCATTAGGTCCTCACGATTCACGGCCCCACCCTCCTCGCGCCTCGCATCCTCGCACTCGCGCGCTCGCCAGGGTTCCGTCAAAGTTCCACCAATATCTGGCTCCAACTGGCTGCAAAATTTGGATCTGGCTTTTCCCGCCGTCATAGTGTATCATTAGTGTATGAGCAATTCAGAGTTGGCTTCCCTAGTTGT